>JBAULD010000201.1:0-27198 GCA_049578005.1 Polyangiaceae bacterium | reverse complement strand
GGCATCTCGAGGGCACGCCGCCGCGCACGCGACTCCGTCGCACTCCGAGCGTGCGCGGCACGAAGCGAGGATGCCGCCGAGCGCGGCGACGAAGGCGCAGGCCCCTCTCAGCGCCATCGCCCTCGATGGTACGCGTGCTAGAGACTGGGCGCTATGCTGCCCACGTTTCTCGACGGTTCGCCGGAGTTCGATGCCGCGCTCGATCGTTTCGAACGGCGCGGCGAAGCCGATTTCGCGCGCGTAGAGCCCGCGGTGCGTGAGATTCTGGACGCGGTGCGCGCGGAAGGGGACGCCGCCGTGCAGCGGTACAACGAGCGCTTCGGGCGGCGCGCCCCTCGGCTCGTCCTCCGTGACTACCCCGGCGCGGCGGCGCTCGCGCGGTTGCCTGCCGACGTGCGCGACGCGCTCGAACTCGCAGCGGACCGAATCCAGTCGTTTCACGAGCACCAGCGCGACGCGGGCTTCCGTTACGAAGACGAGGGCATCACTCTCGGGACCCGCGTTCTTCCCGTTGCCCGCGCCGGCGTCTACGCGCCGGGCGGCAAGGCGCGCTATCCCTCGAGCGTGCTCATGTCGGCAATTCCCGCCCGGGTGGCCGGGGTGGCCGAAACGATTCTCGCGACGCCGCTCAGCGGCAACGAGAGCGACGACCCACTTTACGCCGCCGCGCACCTCTCCGGCATCGGCGTCATCGTCGACGCGGGCGGGGCCCAGGCGATCGGCGCGCTCGCCTACGGAACCGAGAGTGTTCCGCGCGTGGACAAGATCGTCGGCCCGGGGAACCTCTACGTCGCGTGCGCAAAGCGCCTCGTGTTCGGCGCGGTGGACATCGACGGCATCGCCGGGCCGAGCGAGATCCTCGTCGTCGCGGACGACGAGGCCGACCCGCGCCTCATCGCGGCCGATCTCCTGTCGCAGGCGGAGCACGACGAGGCGGCCTATCCCATGCTCGTCTGTGCGTCGGAGCTGATGGCCCAAGGCGTCGACCGCGAAGTGGAAGAGCAGCTCGCAACGCTGCCGCGAGCGTCCATCGCCAGGGCAGCGATGGCGAACGGTGCCGCGTTCGTGGCGCACTCGCGCGAACGTATGGCATTCATCGCCGATCTCCTCGCCGCCGAGCACCTCGCGCTGCACGTGGTCGACCCGCATGCCCTCCTCGCGCGCATTCGACACGCGGGGGCGGCTTTCCTCGGGCCGTCTACGCCCGAGGCCCTGGGAGACTACATGGCCGGACCCTCCCACGTGCTGCCCACGGGGGGCGCGGTGCGCTTCGGCTCGCCGCTGGGGGTCTACGACTTCGTCACGCGGACCTCGCTCATCCAGTACACACCCGAAGCTCTGTCCCGGCAGGCGCGAGGGGTCTGCGCGCTGGCGCGGCTCGAAGGCTTCGAAGCGCACGCGCGCGCCGTGGAAGCACGCATCCCGCGCCATACGCGATAGACTCCCCCGCCGTGCGCTCTCTGCGGGGCTGGCGGCTCCTCCTGATTGTCCCTTTCATCGGCACGCTGTGGGTGCCGTTCTTCAACGCGCTCGAGCCGAGACTCGGCGGAATTCCTTATTTCTACTGGTACCAGTTTCTGTGGGTCGGTATCAGCGCCACGCTGACGGCGATCGTCTACTTCGCGACGCAAGGCGGTGAGCGATGAACGAGCTCAACGCTCCGGCGCTGGCTGTCTTCGCCGTTTTGTTCGCTCTCGTGACGGTGCTCGGCTTCTTTGCCGCCCGCTGGAGGCGGGCCGATCTCCATCAGCTGCACGAGTGGGGTCTCGGCGGCAGGCGCTTCGGAACCGTCGTCACCTGGTTTCTTCTCGGGGGTGACCTCTACACGGCCTACACGTTCATCGCGGTGCCAGCGCTCGTGTTTGGACAGGGCGCGATCGGCTTTTTCGCGATGCCGTACACGATCGTCGCGTACCCTTTCGTCTTCGTCGTGATGCCGCGGCTCTGGAGCGTTTCGCATCGCCACGGGTACATCACCGCAGCCGACTTCGTCCGCGGGCGCTTCGACAGCGGTGCGCTGGCGCTGGCGGTCGCGGCGACGGGGATTCTCGCGACCATGCCGTACATCGCGCTGCAGCTCGTCGGCATTCAAGTCGTTCTCGGCGCGATGGGCGTTCAAGGGAGCGGCTGGATGTCGGACCTGCCGCTGGTCGGGGCGTTCGTGATCCTCGCGGCGTACACTTACCAGAGCGGGCTGCGCGCGCCCGCGCTCATCGCGGTGGTCAAGGACGCGATCATTTACGTCACGGTGATCGCCGCGGTGATGGTCATCCCCGCAAAGCTAGGAGGGTATGCGGCGATTTTCGCGTCGGTGCCCCCGGCCAAACTCATCTTGGTGCCGCCGAGCCCCGGCACGCTCGGACAGTTCAGCGCGTACTCGACGCTCGCGTTCGGCTCGGCGCTCGCCCTTTTTCTTTATCCGCACTCGATGACCGGTGTCCTCAGTTCGAGCGGTCGCGCGGTCATCAAGCGCAATAGCGCGATGCTCCCCGCCTACTCGTTCTTGCTCGGTCTCATCGCGCTTCTCGGGTACATGGCCGTCGCGGCCAAGGTCGACAAGCTTCCGGCGTTTGCCGCCGGCTTTCAGCAGTACGGTCCGAACTTCGCGGTGCCCGCGCTCTTTCTCGACCTCTTTCCGTCATGGTTCGTCGGTTTCGCCTTCGCCGCGATCGCCATCGGCGCGCTCGTGCCCGCCGCAATCATGTCGATCGCAGCGGCGAATCTGTTCACGCGCAACGTCTACAAGGAATTTTTGCGACCGAACTGCGCCGGCAAAGAGGAGGCGACCGTGGCCAAGGTCGCATCGCTCGTGGTCAAGTTCGGAGCGTTGGCGTTCATCGTCCTCGTCCCGCAGAAGTACGCAATCCAGCTTCAGCTCCTCGGCGGCGTGTGGATCCTTCAGACGTTCCCCTCGGTCGTCATCGGCTTGTACACGCGGCGCCTCCACCGATGGGGGCTGCTCGCGGGGTGGGCGACCGGAATGGCGCTCGGCACGTGGATGGCAAGCACGCTCTCCTTCAAAGGGAGCGTGTACGCGCTGCACGTCGGCGGGCTCGCGATACCGGGTTACGCCGCGCTTTGGGCGCTCATTGCGAATTTCGCGGTGGCGATCGTCGTCAGCGCCGCCGTGAATGGCGCCGGCGTCGCGCCTGGGCGGGACGCGACTCGGGCCGAAGATTACGGGGAGTGAGGCTCCTCAGCCGGCAAGCGGTTCGGCCATGTCGCCGGTGGGGCGAGGGGCGGCGGCCGGCGGGGTGGCGCTGCTTGCTGCGGAGAGCACATAGCGATTGCGGAGCTCGCGGTGCTGGGCCGAAACCACGAACGAGATGAGATCGTGCCGGCGGTCGTCCGAGGTCAGCCCGCCGAATGGGCGCGACTCGGAGCGAACCAGGGTGGCGGCGGTGGCGAGATCGCCGCACAAGAGCAAGCCCGCGCGGCCGGCGGTCAGCTCGATGCGCCTCGCCCATCGCCCGAGATCGACCTTTTCGTCGAGCCGATGGCTCGCGGCAGCGATGGCCGCTCGCTCCGCCTTCGTGAGATGACGGCTCAGGCGATCGCAGAGCATGCCCACCGAGCTGTCCGAGTCGGCGGGGAACGTGCCAGGCGCCCCGATTTCGATCGTGGCGACGAGCAGACGCGTGAGGTCCTCGCCCGTCGGGAAGTACACGAGCACCTGGTGCTCCGGCCGGTAGTAGGTGAGGTGGCGTCCTGCGAGGAACGCGAGCTCCTTGGCGGAGCGGCCGCTCAAGACCGAAGGCCCGAGGGCGGTCGTGGGTTCCGGTGCGCAGACTGCGGCGATGTCCCCGGGCACCTCGTCGATGACGTAGAGCGCGGGGCACGGGACTCCCAGCACGCGCGCCGCCCATTGGAAGCTACGGACGATGGACGCGGTGCTTTTTTCGTCGAGACGCGTGGCAGGGTCGAGGCTGACCAGCGCCTTGTGCACGACGAGCTCTTCGAGGCGCATCGCGACCGCGGCGCGTGCGACGGCGCTGAACAGCGCGGCCACACAGTCGTTCGGCCCGGTGACCCGCAGGAGCTCCCACGCGTCCTCGTCGAGCGATCCACGAGCGCGGATTGGAGCGACGGAGCGAAACTGGTCGACGAGAATCTGTTGATCGACGTCGGCCGCGCCGAGTTCCTCCAGCGCGAGGGCCGCGAGAAAAGCGGCGTCCGTCCTGCCTTCGCGCCAATGCTCCGCGAAGGCGGTCGCGTGGAACGTCGGGTCGACCGGATCGTCGAGACGATGCTGGGCGGCCACCTCGCCGCCCGCCCCCTCGCTCAGGAGGTCGCCCTCGGTCACGTCGAACGCGACGGAATCGTCGTTTTCCGACGCGTCGCTCGCTCTGTCGGACGTTTCCCAGTCCGGCTCGTCGGCACCGTCGATCGCGGCGGCTGCATCGACCGTTCGAGGGCGCAGCGCATGGAGCGCGTCGAACACGGCGAGGGCGCGCTCGTGGGTCGGGTCGTTCTCGAGAGCCTTCTGGAGGAGCAAGAGCGCCGTGTCGTGGTCATGCAGCTGATCGAGCGCCACTTGGGCTTGCGCGACACGCAGCTCCGCTCGCTCCGCCGGCGAGGCCGCGAGATCGGCGAGGACCCCGGTCACGTCGAAGACCTTCTCCCAGCTGCCAATTCGTTCGTAGCCCCGCCTGAGGGCTTGCAGCACGCCGACTCGGTGGGGCTCGATCGCGCGCGCTTCCTCGAGCGCGTCGATGGCGCCCGAGGCGTCGGCGAGCTCCACCTGCAGAATGCGAGCAATCGCGACGAGCTCGCGGACGCGCAGGCGACCCGACTCGAAGCCGAGAAGGCGTTCGCGCCGGAGCTCTACCACACGCGCGCTGTCGCCGGCCTCGGTCGCCTCCGTGATTTGTTCGTCGATGGAACCGCCGGCGGAGGACGCACGCCCCGCGGGCTCGGAGCCGAAGGAGGGGAGCGGCTCGGATGCGAACGACGGAAGGGGGGGCTCGGACGAGAACGATGGAAGCGGGGTCTCAGACGCGAACGAAGGGAGTGGCTCCGATGAAAATGACGGAAGAGGGGACTCGGACGCGAATGAGGGAAGGGGTTCGTCGTATGCAAAGGAGGGGAGAGGCGGGTTCGACGGGAACGACGGGAGCCCCACCGAGGCGAACGAGGGAAGCGGGTCGGACGAAAAGGAGGGAAGAGGCCGTTCGGACGCGCCGCGGACGAACGCGAACTTTTGTGCACTCGCGCGGACTTCGGGCATGTCTGCAATCCTGTCGTATACGGCGGACGAAATCAGCGCCGCGCCCTGTCCCGTCGTTCGGCCCGCATCGAGGAAGAGCCGAGTCAACGCGAGCCCCTCGACCGGCGCGGACTCTGCGCGAACGGCCGCAACGAGCGCGTACCCGCGCGCCTGTGCGCCCATCTCCGCCACGATCGACTCGACATGATCGTTCGCGATTTGCGTGTCGTACGGACCGAATTCGTGGATGAGCTCCGCGAAGATGGATACGTTGGAGCCGGCGCGCGTCGCGATTGCCTCGCCGAGTTTTTGCAGCCGTACCCAGCGCCCGCCTGCCGTCCGGACCACGCCGAGATCGGCCAAACGACCGCTGACGTGAACGAAGACGTCGTCCTGGGGGGTCACGCCCACCAGAGCGTGGGCGAGGTCCCCCTCTACGTCTTCGCTGTCGATGACACTGACTCGATAGCCGAGGCCGGAGAGCTCCTGGCGCAACCACGCGACGGCGTCGATCCAAGTGCTGGCGTCCGCCGACCGCGGATCTCCGAGCGCCAGGACAACTGCACACCGCATGAGCGCCGATGAACCTTAGTTCGCCGGACGTGAGGAGCGAGCGTGACGCCACGACTAAAATCGCTTTTCGAAGCCGCCGGCAAAATTGTGTGGAGGCTGAACGCTTCGAGGAACTATGTCGCGGAGACCTGGACGACACATAGATCTAGAAGCCGCCGGGCTTCTAGAGTCCCGCGGTCGAGAGCGGGCCGGTCTCCACCGCTTCGAAATCGCTTCCGTGCAGCTGGTCGAGCGCCTGGACCATTCCGTCCATCCACGGCGTCCACGCATCGTCGCTATCGCCGCTCACGTACCAATCGCTCCCGTTGTCGGCGAGGATCAGCCCGTATTGCTGGAGCGCGGTGATGACGACCTTTGCGGGGCCGACGAACGAAGCCGTGGCGACGGTCGCTTTGAGTCGCAGCCGGAGACCCATCGGCGGCAGAGTCGGGTCGCTCTTTCCCGCGGCGTGGGTCGCCGGATGAATATAGGCCTGCTGCGTGCTGTTCATCGTGAAACGGAGCGCGTGGGCAATCACGCCCGCTTTGACTTCGGACACCTTCACGAGCCCCGGCAAGATCGGCAAACCCGCTGCGTCGGCCGAGGTCCACCCGTCGACGCGAAGGGCGTTCGACCGCAGATCGAACTTCGCCCCCGACCCGCAGGTCCACCCCGGAGCGACGTACGAGCTATTCCACGTTTCGTACAGCGTGCACGCCGCCGAGTCGATGACGAGTACGTGCATGTCGCCTCCCGAACCGGCTCCCCCTTCGACGAGCGCGTTCGTCGGGAAGGGATACGGGCCCGGATCGCTCTCGCTCGCATACGAGAAGGTCATCGGCAACGGCGCCTGATCGGCCGGCACCGTCTGCCACGGAATGCCGTAATGGTCGGTCGACCAATCTCCCCAGTCGGGATGCAAATGCGAGCTCGGGCTCATCTTCGCGAGGTAGGTCGCCGATTGCGGGTGCACGGGGAATTTCCCCGGGTCATCGATCCGCGTGTTCCACGGGCTGTCCGCGGGAAAAATGGGGCAGCCGCCGATTGTGGGGACTTGGCTCGTCGCGGTGTCGCCGCCTCCTGACGGGATGATTTCGGTCGGCGACGCGTCGCCGCTCGGCGTCTGCGCCAATCCGCCCTCGGCAGCGGAAGCGGTGACGTTCGCCGCGCTCCGGACGCCGCCGTCGCCATCGCCCCAACTCGTAACCAACGCGGTCGGGCTGCTGCCCCCACACGCTCCCAAGAGCACTCCGGCAAGTGCACACGACCACCCAAGGAGAGTCCTCCGCATGATCACCTCAACGGCCTCCGCTTGCGAGTGGCGGGCCAGCGAGCCCGAGAGGGCTACGACCGAAAAAAAGCCGAACGAGGGAGTGGTAGAGACTCCGACGAGGCTCACGCCCCCATGTTCTCGACCCGCACCTCCTTCGATCTCGCGCCGAACCCCCTGTCCCTCGCTCTTGCTCGCGCGCGTGCAGCTGGCCGGCCCATTCTCGATCTGACCGAATCCAACCCCACGCGGGCCCGGATCCCGTACGACGGCGATGCGATCGGCGCGGCGCTGGTCGAGGGCGCCTTTCTCCGATACGAACCCGCGCCGTTCGGAATCCCCTCCGCGCGCGAAGCCGTGGCGCGCGACCTTTCCATGCACGGGACTGAAGTCGACCCTTCGCGCATCGTGCTCACGTCCAGCACGAGCGAGGCCTACACGTTTCTCTTCAAGCTCCTCGCCGACCCGGGCGACGAAGTCCTCGTTCCGGTCCCGAGCTATCCGCTCTTCGAGCACCTGGCGCGGCTCGAGGCCGTTCGAGCCGTCCCGTACCGCCTCGCGTACGACGGGGCATGGCACGCCGACGTAGACTCCGCGCGCGCCGCGATAACCGCCCGTACGCGCGCGGTCCTCGTCGTCAATCCCAACAATCCGACTGGGTCTTACCTGAAGAAGTCCGAGCTCGCCTCGCTCGCCTCCCTCGGCCTGCCCATCGTCAGCGACGAAGTCTTCGCGCGCTTTCCGCTTCGCGAAGATCGCAGCCGATGCGCATCGGCGCTGGAACGCAGTGCGGCGCCCCTGGTGTTTGCGCTCGGCGGGCTTTCCAAGCTCGCCGGGCTTCCGCAAATGAAGCTGGCGTGGATGGCCGTGGGCGGCGAGGCCCCACGGGTCGACTCGGCGCTGGCGCGGCTCGAGGTCGTCGCCGATGCCTTCCTGTCGGTCGGAACGCCCGTCCAGCTCGCGCTCCCGCGACTGCTCGTCTCTCGAACGACGACCGAAGAGGCGATTCGGCTTCGGACGGCCGCCAATCTGGCGTCTCTTCGCGCCGCGGTGGCCGGGTCCGCGGCCTCGGTGCTCGACGCCGAAGGCGGATGGTATGCGACGCTCCGCCTGCCGGCGACCGAGACCGAAGAGGCGTGGGTCTTGGCGCTGCTCGAGAAGGACTGTGTCTACGTGCACCCGGGGCACTTCTTCGATTTCGATCGCGAAGCTTACATCGTCGTGAGTTTGCTTACTCCCGAAGCGACGTTGCAAGAAGGAATCAATCGGATCGTGCAGCGGGTTAATCGGATGAGGTAGAGTCCTATTGTCTTCTCGCCGTTCACCCCAGGGCCACGTTGGTGCGCACTTCGGGACAAC
The DNA here is from genome assembly GCA_049578005.1 of Polyangiaceae bacterium. Classification (GTDB taxonomy): domain Bacteria; phylum Myxococcota_A; class Polyangia; order Polyangiales; family Polyangiaceae; genus Palsa-1150. Next base: position 18,811 of record JBAULD010000201.1, on the reverse strand, counting down.
GTTTCTTCTTTCCAATCGCGATTACGGCTTTTGTGGGCCTCTCGGCGTGTTCGAACCTGCTGGGCGATTTCACGACCGAGAGCGCGGACGCTTCGATCGACAGCGCCGCCCCGGAGGCGGGAACCGACGGCGTGACCGCGGCGCCCGATTCTCCTGCCGCCGAGGCAGGGCCCGTCGCTGACGCGGTCTCCGACAGCGCCTCGACGGCCGACGTCGCGGTGGACGCGACCGTGCTCGCGGACGCGACGATCGTTGCCGACGCAACCCTTCCTTCCGATGGGGCTCTCGACGCGGTGGCCACGGGCGACGTGAAAATCCTCGTCGATGCCGCTTCCGAGGCGACGACGCTTGCAGACGCCGGCCCCGACGGCGCGGCGGATTCCTGCGCGCCGGAGACGGACGCAGCCTTCTGCGCCCGCCTCGCGAAGGGCTGCGGCACCGTGACCGCGCCCGACAATTGCGGCACTTCGCGAACGGTCGCGAGCTGCGGGACCTGCACGCTGCCGGAGACCTGCGGCGCCAGCACGCCCAACCAGTGCGCGTGCGCGGCCGAGAGCGACGCGAGCTTCTGCGCGAGGTTGGGTCACACATGCGGAGCGCTTGCAGGTGCGGACAACTGCGGAAAAGCGCGAACGGTCGCGAGCTGCGGCACGTGCCTCGCCACGAATAGCTGCAGCGCCGCCGGAATCTGCGTCTGCGGCAACTATGCCGGATGTGCCGCGGGTCAGACGTGCTGCAGCAACGGTTGCTTCAATGTGGGGAGCGACCCGAACAACTGCGCCGGCTGCGGGATGAGCTGCGGTCCGGGCGACGCCTGGGAGTGCTATGCCGGTCAATGCGGGTGCGGCATCCGGGGCAACGGCAACATGTGCGGCGCGGCCTGCGACAACTTCGAAACGAACTCGAACTGCAGCGGATGCGGAGACCTCTGCGACGTCGTCGGAGGCGACCTTTGCTGCACCCTGCAAGGCGGCACGGTCTATGCGTGCCGCTACGGCGGCGACTGCGCTCGCTAGAAGACTTGCGGCAGATTCGCGCTACGCTCGCGGCGTGAGCCACTCCGACCGCAGCAACCCGGTTCGCGTCGCAGCGATCACGGTCAGCGACACGCGTACGGAGGCGGACGACGAGGGCGGCGCTTGCCTTCGCGATCGCCTCGATGCGGCCGGATTCGTCGTCGGAATGCGCGCAATCGTTCCGGACGAACCGGACGAAGTGCGCGCCGTTATCGCCCGAGCGTGCGACGAGAATCTGGCCGACGCAATCGTCTTGACCGGAGGCACCGGCCTTTCGCCTCGCGATCGGACGTACGAGGCCGTGAGCGCGCTTCTCGACAAGACCCTCGACGGGTTCGGCGAGGCCTTTCGGCGTCTGTCGTGGGACGAGATCGGACCGCGCGCGGTGCTCTCGCGCGCCGTTGCGGGCGTCCATCGCGGGCGCGTCGTCGCCGCACTGCCCGGGAGTCCGAAAGCCGTCGTCCTCGCCGTCGACCGCATCCTCGCCCCGATCTTGGCGCACGCGGTGGCCCTCGCTCGCGGCGACAAACACGGGCATTGACCGATGCTCGGGTTCGACGAAGCCCGCCGGCGGCTGCTGGCCGGCGCCCGACGGGTCTCGAGCGAGCGCATCCCCCTCGGGGGTGCGTCGGGGCGAGTCCTTCGGGAGGACCTCGTTGCTCCCGGACCCCTGCCGCCGTTCGATCAAAGCGCCATGGACGGTTACGCCGTCGCCTCGGCCGATCTCGACGGGGACGGGCCTTGGTCGCTCCCCGTGGTCGGGGAAAGTCGCGCCGGCCGCCGGGCCCCCGCTCTGGCCCCTCGAACCGCGTGCCGAATCTTCACGGGCGCTGAGGTCCCCCAGGGCGCCGATAGCGTGATCATGCAGGAGCACGGGACCCGCGAGGGCGACGTGCTTCGCTTCACGGCTCGCCCGAAGCTCCGCCAACACGTGCGTCGCGAGGGCGAAGACCTCAAGCGCGGAGTCGTGGCCATCCACGCCGGCACCCGGCTGACGCCCGGGGCGCTGGCTCTTGCTGCGATGCAGGATCGGGCCGAGCTCGTCGTCGCTTGTCGGCCGCGCGTGACGATCGTCTGCACGGGCGACGAGCTTCGCGCCCCGGGAGGCGAGCGCTTCGCGGCGTCGATTCCCGAGTCGAACAGCGCGCCGCTCGCTGCGTTTGCGCGACAGGCGGGGGCGTCGGTGCGCGTTGCGCCGCTGGTTCGCGACGACCCGGACGAGACGCAGAGGGCGATCGAACAGGCTCTCGACGGCACCGACGTGCTGCTGACCGTCGGCGGCGTCAGCGTCGGCGACCACGACGTCGTGCGTCCGTCGCTCGAACGCGCCGGGGTCGCGCTGGACTTCTGGAAGGTCGCCATCAAACCCGGCAAGCCGCTCGCCGTGGGCAGGTCCCCTGGTGTTCACGTGCTCGGCCTGCCGGGCAATCCGGCGAGCGCGCTCGTGACGTTCGTCGTGTTCGGGATGCCGCTCCTGCGTGCAATGCAGGGAGACGCGCGTCCGGTGGCGATGCCGCTCGCCGCCCGGCTCGCGTCGGCGCGTAATCGCTCGCCCGATCGGCTGGAGCTTGCGCGCGCCACGCTGCGAGTCGACGGCGAGGCGCTGGTCGCGCATTTCCACGACAATCAGGCATCGGGGGCTGCGACGAGCCTCGCGGATTCGGACGGAATTGTTTTCGTTCCACCCGGCGACGGACCGCTCGAGCCTGGCGCGTGCGTCTCGTACCTTCGCTGGTGCGACGCGTGAGAGCCCGGCTGGCCGGAATCTTGGTCGGCGGCGCCGGCGGGCGGATGGGAGGTGTCGCCAAGGGTCTTTTGCGAACGGCGGACAGCGCGACCATCGTGGGGCGCTGGCGGCTTATCTTGGAGCGCTTGGACGTTCAGGTGGTGCTGGTGGGCGCGAGGGTCGAATATAGGGGGCTCGGCCTCGAGATCATCGCGGACGACCCCGGCGGAATCGGACCGCTCGGCGGGCTGGTGGCGCTGCTTCGTCGCGCCGCCGGTGGGCAAGTCCTCGCGCTCGCTTGCGATATGCCTTTCGTCTCGAGCGCGATCGTCGAACGACTGCTCGCGGCATCGGACCATGCGCCGATCGTCGCGCCGCGGCGCCAGGGTCGCTGGGAGCCTCTTTGCGCGCGCTACGACGCGGGCCGCGTGCTCGCCTCCGCCCTCGAGCTCGCCCTCACCGACGAGCATTCCCTTCAGCGGTTGATCCGGGAAGTCGGCGCGGTCGAACTGCCGCTCGAACCGGACGAGATCGAGGAGCTCCGCGACTGGGACACGCCGGGGGACGTCGACGCGGTTTAGGGCCTTTCCGACGAGACAGGGGACAGATCCTACGAATGCCCGTGCCCCTCGCACCGGGCGTCGTTCCACCCGACCCAATATTCGCCGTTCGGTCCGCGCTCGCGTTTCCAGATGGGAACGCGCGCCTTGATTCGGTCGATGAGCGCGCGGCAGGCGCGGTAGGCCTCGTCGCGGTGGGGCGCGCTGGCCGCACAGACGACGGCTACGTCGCCGACCACGAGCGATCCCGTGCGATGCACGGCTGCGAGACGAACGCCCGGTATCTCTCCGGCGATCTCCTCGCCGATGCGCCGCATCTCGGCGACGGCCATCGGTGCGTAAGCCTCGTATTCGAGCGCGGTCACCGTGCGCCCGTCGTTCGTGTCTCGGACGGTCCCGAGAAAGAAGCACAGCGCGCCGGCGCCCGAGTGCCTCACGCGCGCCAGGGCTTGGTCGACCGAGAGCGGAGCGTCGCAGAGGTCGACGAACACGGGACTCACGCTCCACCCCGCTCGGGCGGCCTCCGAACGTCGCCGCTCTTGCCGCCGATCTTGGCCTCGAGCTGCACCGCTTCGATTCTGGCCCACCGGTCGGCGCTCTTGATCATGTCGTACACAGTCAGCGACGCGACGCTCGCGGCCATCATCGCTTCCATTTCGACCCCGGTCCGATCGACCGCTTCGATGGTCGCCCGAACAAGCAGCTCGCCTCGCTCGGCGTTCGGCTCGAAGTCGATGGAGGCGTGCGTCGTGCGCACGGGGTGGCACAAGGGGACGAGCTCCGGCGTTCGCTTCGCCGCGAGAATCCCCGCTACTCTCGCGACCGCGAGAACGTCGCCCTTGGCCGTCGTGCCCCCGGCGATGGCATCGACGACGCCGCGAGTCGTGCGCACGCAGGCAGTGGCCACGGCGCGCCTGCGCGTCTCCGCTTTCTCCGCGACCTGGACCATCCGCGCGTCTCCCGCGGCCGTGACGTGCGAGAAGGTCACGCCGACGATGTGTTCGTAGGCGAGCGCGAGCTTTTCGGGTTTGGACGCCACCTTGACCAACGTGTAGCGGTCGAGCGGGTGCAGTGACCTCCACGTAGGCGCGTCGAGGGGTCGCGCCGCGCCGAGGGCTGGGCCGAGCTCCGGCGGAGGCCGGCTTTCGTCGGGCTCGGACTGCGGTCGAGTCTTCGTGGGCGCTGGAACGGCGACCTCGACCAAAGACGTGGCGGACGGGTCGACTCGAGCCGCAGACCCCGCGCTGACCAGCCGGCGCCGATCGTCGACGGTCAGCGACAACCACCCCTCGAGCGAGAGCTTGAGCCCGAGCGCGTCGAGGACGCGGCGAGCCGCAATCGGAATGAAAGGGAGGGCATCGTCGATCCGCTCGAACGGATACACGCCCGGGCTCGCCATGGCCTTCAGCTTACAATCGCGCGCGTCCGGGCACACGCTTCGCGGCGTGGTAGGCTGCCTCGGGTCATGCAGGCCGTCTCGCCGCGCCGCACGCTGCCCATCGCCGGCGCCCCCGCCCCTGCCGTCGCCCCCCGCACGGTGCGCGTGTCGCTGACCGATCGATGCGACCTCGCATGTGTGTATTGCCGCCCGTCGCGCACCGACGGCTATTTCGAGAGCCGCCTCGACGACGATGCGTGGAAGGCGATGATCGGCGCGCTCGTGCAGGCGGGTGTCAAGCGCGTGCGTGTCACGGGCGGCGAGCCCTTGCTGCACCCGCGAGTGGTCGAGCTCGTGGCCTTCATCGCCGAGCTCGGCGTAGATGACCTCGCGCTGACGACGAACGCCACACGGCTCGAGAAGCTCGCGCGACCTCTGCGGGACGCCGGCTTGAGGCGACTGACCGTCTCGCTCGACTCGCTCTCACCGGTGCGCTTCTGGCGGATCACGCGCGGGGGCCGGCTCGAACGAGTTCTCGCCGGCATCGAAGAGGCGCGGCGCGCCGGCTTCGAAGAGCTCAAGACCAATACGGTCGTCCTTCGCGACGAGAACGACGACGAGCTCGACGCGATCGTTCAATGGGCATGGGCCCGAGGGATCGTGCCGCGCTTCATCGAAGTGATGCGGGTCGGCGAAGGGGCGAATCTGCCCGCCGAAAAGCTCGTCGGTGCCCTCGAGATGCGCGCGCGCCTGCGGCATCTGCTCGAAGACGAAAGGGGCGCGCGCGATCCCGATCGCGGCCCCGCGCGGTACGTGGCGGCTCGGCACGACGCGCGGCTTCGCGTCGGCTTCATCACCGGCACGACCGACACATATTGCGATACCTGCGATCGCATGCGCGTCGCTTCGGACGGTACACTCCGTCCTTGCCTCGCGACCAACGACGGCGTGCCGGCGCGCGCCCTCGCCGAGGCGGGGAACGTCGGCGGACTGGTCCGGGCGATCGGCGATGCGTGGGCCCTCAAGCCCGACGGGAGCACGTGGAAGGGCTGTACCGAAGACAGCGCGGCAGAGGTCTCGATGCGCGCGATCGGGGGCTGATGCGTGTCTTCCCCGCTCATTCGGTTTCGACGACGATCGGCCTGCGTTTGCCGGATTTCGACGGGGGGATCTCGTCGCAAAAGGTCACGCGAACCGGCAGTCCTTTGAAATAACCACGCGCGCGCCGCATGGTCGCGTCGAAGCGGACTTCGTCCCATTCGCTCCCGCGCACGACGTGGAGCTCGACGTCGCCCCCTTTGTGCTGGACGACTTGGAAAGCGCGAAGGACCTGCGTATCGGTCTGCATGAGCGAAATGAAGAGCATCCCGGACACGGGCTCCCCATTCGCGTCGCGCAGCGTGTCGACTCTGCGGCCCTCCACGCTTGCGAGCCTTCGCAGCCCGCGCCCGCAGGGGCACGGTCCGCCGGTCGAGAGGGTCGCAACGTCGCCGTTCGCGTAACGAATGAACGGCATCGCGTAGTTGTGAAGATCGGTGACGAGCACGTCGCCGGGCACGCCCGCGGCGGCGGGTAGGTCGCCCTGCACGATCTCGACGAGCACGTTCTCCTCCGACATGTGCATGCCCGAGTGGGCCCCGCATTCAGCCGCGATGAGCATCGTCTCGCGCGAGCCGTACGTGTCGAACACGCGGGGCCCGAAGGCGAGCTCGATCGCGTCGCGATCGCCCGGCAAGAGTGCCTCGGCCGCACAGATGACATTCACGTCCGGCCAGTCGCGCACGCCCCGTTCGGAAACCCAGCGGGCGAAAGCAGCGAGCGCCTGGGTGTAGGCCACGATCGCGTGCGGGCGCATGCGCCGCAAGACGTCGACCGTGCGCCGGAGCGACGCCTCGTCTTGCTTGACGGCGTCGACGTACACTTCGCGCCGCGCCCATCGATCGAACTGGATCTTCTTTGCGCCCAGACCGTGCGGAACGACGGCGCCGGCGCCCCAGTAATGCAGGGTCGGGAGCCCGAGCCGGTACCCCGCCCATCCGTAGCCGCGCAGCCGCGTCGCCTGGCGCCAGGCCTCGCTCTCGTTGCAGTACTCGAAGCGCAGCGGCACCCCCGTCGTTCCGCTCGTTCCCTTCCGGATGGTGGCGCGGCTTCGCGACGGATCGCGCAGGTCCTCGAAGCGATCTTGCACGGTTTCGCGCGTCAGGACGGGGAGCGCGCGAATGTCCGTCAGTCGGCGAACGTCGCGCGGGTCGAAACGAAGACGCGCAAAGAGCTCCCTCCAATACGGGACGTGTCGTCCAGCGTGCTCGAGCAGAGCGCGTAGCGAATCGAGCTGCATTCGCTCCAACTCGTCTGCGACAGCCCACTGGGCTTTCTCCAATAGCCCGAGGTGCTCTCGGATGGGCCGGCCGCGGACCGCGCGCTGCCAAACCGAAAATAAGAGGTGGTCGTACGCCCAGGCGTAAAGCGCGTCTGCGCCAGCTTCCCGCTTTGCGACAAGCCGTGTCGGCTGCAATGAGCTCATCGGGCTCGCTTCGGTGCACTCGTCGTACCTGGAGGACGAAGCGGGCGAGGCGGGCGCGGCGATCACGCCGGGACGCCCAACGAGCTCGACCCGACTGGTCAACTTCGTGCTAGGGACCGCAGTCTTGAACACCATGCAGGACGCGAAGCGAAGGGCCGCGCGCGCAGCGCTCGACGAACTCCCCTCCGAGGGGGTCATCGGTCTGGGCAGCGGGTCCACGGCGCACGCGTTCGTCGAAGAGCTCGCCGTTCGAGTGCGCGATGGGCTGCGCATCGTCGGCGTCCCGACTTCGGAGGCGACGCGTACCCTGGCGGCCAGTCTGGGCATCCCTCTGCTCGAAAACGACGGTCCCTGGGATATCGCAGTGAACGTGGACGGCGCCGACGAGGTAAGCGTCGGCCTCGACCTCATCAAAGGAGGTGGAGGCGCACTGACGCGCGAAAAAATCGTCAACTACGCGTCCAAACGCAACATCGTCATCGTCGACCCGAGCAAGCTCTCGACCCGCCTGGGCGAGAAGCACTCCGTGCCCATCGAGGTGCTGACGTTCGCGCACCGCGCGACGCGCGAGCATCTCGCGCGCCTCGGGACCGCGAAGCTGCGCCTGCGCGATGGGCTGCCCGTCCATAGTGACGCGGGAAACGTACTCTACGACCTCGTGGTCCCTCCGATCGAGGATCCCGCGGCGCTCGACCACGCGCTGCGAGCCATCCCCGGGGTCCTCGAAACGGGTCTTTTCGTCAGGCGCGCCGATCTCGTCCTCGTCGGCGACGATAAGCAAGTGCGGCGGCTTGAGCGGCGAGGGTGACCCGTGCGCGCCATGCAACTCAGCCACGCCGCTCCGGTCGCCTCGCGGCCTCTGCGGCTGGTCGACCTCCCCGACCCGCCGCCCGGCGCCGGCGAAATCCTTCTTCGAGTCGCCGCGTGCGGCGTTTGCCGTACGGACTTGCAGATTTGCGAAGGGGATCTCGCCGCCCACAAACTTCCGGTCGTGCCGGGTCATCAGATCGTCGGGCGTGTCGAGGTCCTCGGATCGGGCGTGACCGGGTGGCAGGTCGGTGATCGCGCAGGCGTAGCGTGGCTCGCCGGCGCCGACGGCACTTGTTCGCACTGCCTCGCGAAGCGCGAGAATCTCTGTGTTGCGGCGGAGTTCACCGGTTGGGATCGCGACGGCGGCTACGCGACGAAGGCGGTTGTGCGCGCCGATTTCGCGCTGCGGCTTCCCGAGGGTTTCGCCGATCTCGATGCTGCGCCGCTGCTCTGCGGCGGAGTGATCGGCTACCGTGCGCTCAAAGTGAGCGGGATCCGGCCCGGCCAACGACTCGGGCTCTACGGGTTCGGGGCGTCGGCAACCCTTGCCATCCAGATTGCGCGGCACTGGGGTTGCCGCGTCTTCGTCTGTACTCGATCGCCCGTCGAGAAGGAGCGCGCGCGAGCGCTCGGCGCAGAGTGGGCGGGTGACTACGACGAGAAGCCACCGGAACCGCTCGACGCCGCAGTCACATTCGCCCCCGCCGGAAGCGTCGTCGCCGCGGCTCTGCGCGCGCTCGATCGAGGGGCAGCGGTCGCCATCAACGCCATCCACCTCGACCGCCTTCCAGAGATGCCGTACGCGGACCTTTGGTGGGAGCGTTCGCTCCGTAGTGTGGCGAACTTCACGCGCGACGACGCCCGTGAGCTCCTGAGCCTGGCGGCGACCATTCCGATCCGTCCGGAGCGAGAGATCCACCCCCTCGAGGATGCGGGCATCGCCCTCGAACGGTTGGCGCGCGGGCAAGTAAACGTCGCGGCCGTGCTCCAGTGCGAGTAGGGGGTTCGTGCTCAGGCCGCCCTGGACGCGGCGTTCATCGACGGGTTCACGCGAGGCGTCGACCGGACGAGCGCCACCGCAATCGCCAGGCCCGATAAGGTGAGCCGGGCCGGCCGTTGCATCCGGAGCTCGACGAGTCCGGCCGCCTGCAACCGGCGCATCGACGAGCGCACCGTGCTGGGCGGTTCTCCGACCCGCAAGGCCACGTCATCGTCTTCAGCGGCTCTGCCGTGGCGGGCCAACCGCAACATCGCTGCGAGTACCTGTTGGTCGAGGCTCATGGCGCGAGACCTTAGCGCCACACTGAACGAGCGTACAGAAAACGGCGATCGAATCTCCGGCCCTTTCGACGCATCGCCCACGGCCGCGCCAGCCAATTCGCATCCCTTTGCCGTTGGGCCCGGGTGTGGCATGTTCCCGGCCCTCGCCACGCCTCGTCGTACCGACGGGTCCGAAGGCAAGGCAACGAGTGTGGGCTCTACCTATCGAACATAACAGCGAAAACGGTGCGGTAGCCAAGTGGTTAGGCAACGGTTTGCAAAACCGTCATACGAGGGTTCGAATCCCTTCCGCACCTCGAACGTCCCCTGAAGCGGCGCGGCCGAACCCGGTCGGGGCGGGCGACGTCGCTGGTCCAAGTCCCTGGTCCGAGTACGGAGGCCCCCATGAATGCCGCGAACGTTCCGCCTTTCGCCCACGGTCCTGCGACCCTTCGTCTCGGCGATCTCGAAGTCGTGCGGCTCGGCTTCGGCGCCATGCGCCTGCCCGGCCCCGATGTCTGGGGTCCTCCGGAAGACGCGACCCGGGTCAAAGAGGTGCTCCGTCGCGTCGTCTCGCTCGGGATGAATCTCATCGACACGGCCTGGTTTTACGGACCGCACGTCGCCAACGAGCTCATCGCCGAGACGCTCCACCCATATCCGAAGGGCCTCGTCATCGCGACGAAGCTGGGCGGCAAGCGCCTCCCCGACAAGGGGTGGGGGTTTTTCGGCAGACCGGACGAGCTCCGCGAAGGTTGCGAAACGGACCTGCGCGAGCTTCGGCTGGACGTCCTCGACGTCGTCCACTTCCGCTACATGGGCAAGCACGCGCCCGTCTCGTTCACCGAGTCGCTGGACGCCCTGATCGCGCTTCGGAAGGAGGGAAAGATCCGCCACATCGGGCTCAGTAACGTCGGAGTCAAAGAGCTCGAGATCGCTCTCTCTCGCACCCCGATCGTCACGGTGCAGAACATCTACAGCGTAGCCGGAGGTGGAGGCCCCATGGCGAAGGCCACCCACTCGGAGGTCGAATCGCCGGAGCTCGTGCTCGAGGCCTGCGCCGCGCGCGGCATCGCATTCTTGCCTTTTTTCCCGCTTGGGGTCGGCGCCCTCGCCAAGCCGGGCGGCCCCCTTGCCGCCGCCGCCGACCGTCATCGCGCGACGCCCGCGCAAATCGCCCTCGCGTGGCTCCTCGCCCGCTCACCCGTCATGCTTCCCATCCCCGGCACGAGCCGACCGGAGCACCTCGAAGAAAACTGGGCCGCCAAGTCGATCGCGCTCGCACGGGAGGAAGTGCAGGCCATTGCGGCCGCCGCGGGAGCCGCCTGACCGAGCCGGCGCCGGCCCGCGCAAGAACGACCGGACCCTGTCGACCTTGCAAGGACCGATCGGTCTCGGTGGCGGACATGAGGAAACGCCATGAACAAGCCCTCGCCGAGAATCCGGCTCCTCATCGTCCTCGCCGCCGCCGCCGCCGGGGTGGGCGCGTGGCTCTTCCTCTCAGGGCGAGTCGGCCGCCGTCGGCCTCCGTCGAACGCGATCACGCTGTATGGCAACGTCGACATCCGGCAAGTGGAGCTCGGTTTTCGGGTCGCGGGCCGAATCCAGTCGATGCTGTGGGAAGAGGGGCAGTCGGTGACCGCCGGAAGCACCATGGCGATGCTCGACACCCGCAGCTTCGAGGACGAGCTCCGCGCCGATCAGGCGGACGTCGCCGCGCAACAAGCAACGCTGAACAAGCTGGTCAGCGGCTCGCGGCCCGAAGAGATCTCCAGGGCGCGAGCGTCGGTGGAAGAAGCCGTTGCGGCTCAGCGCGACGCCCGTAAGGAGCTCGAGCGCGCCCAGAAGCTCGTCGCCGAGGGCGCAATCCCGAGGACCAACTACGACAGCGCGCTCGCCGCCAGCCAAGAGGCCGACGCGCGCCTCGCGTCGGCGAACGACTCGCTGAGGCTCGCCGTCGAAGGCAATCGAGCGGAGGACATCGCCGGGGGACGTGCCGCACTGCAGCTCGCGTTGGCGCGTCTCGCCTCGGCGCAAACGGCCTTCGATGACGCCCGCCTGGTCGCGCCTTCCGATGGCGTCGTCATTTCGCGCGTGAGGGAGCCCGGGGCCATCGTCGCGCCGAACGACATCGTGTACGTCCTGTCGCTGACCCGCTCGGTCTGGGTGCGCGCGTACATCTCCGAGACGCAGCTCGGAAAGCTCCACCCTGGGATGGAAGTGGGCGTCTTTTCCGACGCGTCGCCGAGCCGCAAAATTCGCGGTCACGTCGGGTTCATTTCTCCGACCGCCGAATTTACGCCGAAATCCGTCGAGACGCCGGACTTGCGCACGGATCTCGTGTATCGACTCCGTATCATCGTGGACGAGCCGGACCCCGGCCTGCGTCAAGGGATGCCGGTGACCGTGCAGATCGACGCGGCCGGGGCGTGAGCGTGGCCGAGCCGCTCGTCCATATCGACCGACTGACCAAGCGCTTCGGCGCGGCGGCGCCCGCGCTGGACGCGGTTTCGGGGACGATTGCGGCTGGTGCGATCACGGGACTCGTCGGGCCCGATGGCGCGGGCAAGACCACGCTCATCCGGCTGATGGCCGGCTTGCTCGAGGCGGAGGAAGGCTCGCTGCGGGTCCTCGGCGTCGACCCAGCCGTCGACGCCGCGCCGGTCCATGCGGGCATCGGCTACATGCCGCAGCGGTTTGGCCTCTACGAAGACCTGAGCGTCGAGGAGAACCTACGCCTCTACGCCGACCTCCGCGGTCTCCCCCTATCGGAGCGCGCGTCGGTCTTCGACGAGCTGCTCAGGTTCACGGATCTCAAGCGATTCACGGCTCGCCTGGCCGGGAAGCTATCCGGCGGAATGAAGCAGAAGCTCGGACTCGCGTGCGCGCTCGTGTCCAAACCGCGACTTCTCTTGCTCGACGAGCCGTCGGTCGGCGTCGATCCCATTTCACGCCGCGAATTGTGGCGCATGGTCAGTGGTCTGAGAGGGGAAGGCGTCGGTGTGGTGTGGTCGACCGCGTACCTCGACGAGGCCGAAGCCTGCGACCACGTGCTGCTCCTGAACCAAGGCAGGCTTCTCTTCGACGGTGCGCCCCATGTTCTCACGGGCCGAACGAAGGGACGCGTGTTCCGGATGACGGGGATCGAGGGCCGCCGCCGACCCGTCCTGGCGGCGACGCTGGCCGAGCCGCAGGTGATCGACGGCGTCATTCAGGGGCGGTCCGTGCGTCTCGTCGTGGGCGATGCCGCTTCGCTGCCGAAGATCCCTTCGGAAGCCGGCGCGAATGCCAAGCTCGCGCCGTGCGCGCCCCGGTTCGAAGATTCCTTCATCGACATTCTCGGCGGCGGGCCCGGCGGACGCTCGAAGCTCGCGGAGTCGACGCGCGCCATCCCCCCTTCGACCGAGCCCGTCATCGTGGCGAAAGGTCTGACCAAGCGCTTCGGCGAATTCACCGCGGCGGCCGACATCTCGTTCGAGGTCCCACCGGGCGAAATTTTCGGGTTGCTCGGGCCCAACGGCGCCGGCAAGTCGACGACGTTTCGCATGCTCTGCGGTCTGCTCAAGCCGAGCGAAGGGGAGGGCCGCGTGGCGGGGATCGATCTCCGCCGAGACACGGCCGGCGCACGGAACCGGCTGGGTTACATGGCGCAGAAGTTCTCTCTCTACGGCGACCTGAGCGTCGATCAGAATCTGAGCTTCTTCGCCGGGGTCTACGGACTGACCGGGTCCACGAAGCGCCGGAAGATCGATCAGATGGTCGACGTCTTCACCCTCGGCGATCGGCTGCGCATGTCTGCCAAAGAGCTGCCGCTCGGCTATAAGCAGCGGCTCGCGCTCGCGTGCGCCGTCATGCACGAGCCCGAGGCGCTCTTTCTGGACGAGCCCACCTCCGGCGTCGACCCAATCACCCGGCGCGAGTTTTGGACCCACATCAACGGCCTCGTGGAAAAGGGCGTCGCCGTCGTCGTCACGACGCACTTCATGGACGAAGCGGAGTACTGCGACCGGATCGCGCTCATCTACCGCGGGCGCTCGATCGCGCTCGGTTCGCCCGATGACTTGAAGGCGCAAGCCGCCACGCCGGCGCGGCCCGAGCCGACCATGGAGGATGCGTTCATCGCGCTCATCGAGGCGCACGACCCAGAGAGGGCCGCGGCATGAGCGTTCGGGCGAGCCAAAGAGACTGGCGAAGCGGCGCGTTCTCGCGTTCGGCAAGCGCTCGGCGGGTCGCGGCGCTCATCGTCAAAGAAGGAAAGCAGATCGTTCGCGACCCCAGCAGCATCCTCATCGCGTTCGTCTTGCCGCTCATACTCCTTTTCCTCTTCGGCTACGGAGTTTCGCTCGACACGACTCGCACCCGTATCGGCGTCGTGCTCGAAGCGCCGAGCCCATCGACCCGCGAACTTGCCGCCGCGTTTCAGGGCTCCCCCTACTTCGACGTCCGCATCGGAACCGACCGGCGCGACTTCGAGGACGAGCTCGTACGGGGCGCTCTCCGGGGAATCATCGTAGTTCCGGCCACCTTCGACGCCGACCTGCGCAAGCGCGGGCAGGCGCCCGAGGTCCAAGTCCTCGTCGACGGGTCCGACCCGAACACCGCAGCGCTGGTCCAGGGGTACGTGCAAGGTGCCATCGGCACGTGGGGTGAGCTGAGATCCGCGGAAGCCGGAGGTATCTCGGCCGTGTCCGGGGCGGAAGAGCGCCTCTGGTTCAACCCGGAGCGAACGAGCCGATTTTTTCTCGTCCCGGGCTCGGTCGCCATCGTGATGGCCCTCGTCGGGACGTTGCTGACCGCGCTCGTCGTCGCGCGCGAGTGGGAACGCGGAACGATGGAAGCGATGATGGCCACGCCGGTGACCGCGGTCGAGCTCCTCGCCGGCAAAATCGTCCCGTACTTCGCGCTCGGCCTCGCTTCGATGACCCTCTGCGCGCTCGTCGCAGTCTTCGTCTTCCGCGTGCCGTTCCGGGGCTCGGTCCCCGCGCTCTATGCGATCTCGTCCGCGTTTCTCTTGCCCGCTCTCGGGCAGGGGCTGCTCATTTCGGCCGCCACGAAGAACCAGTTTCTGGCCTCGCAGCTCGCACTCCTGACTTCGTTCCTGCCGACCTTCTTGCTCTCCGGGTTCATCTTCGAGATCGGGTCGATGCCCAAGATAATCCAGGCGATCTGCCAGATCGTCCCCGCTCGGTGGCTCATCCCGAGCCTCGAGAGCGTCTTCCTCGCAGGCGATCTCTGGCCGCTCTTTCTGAAGAGCATCGGCGTGATGACCTTCTACGGTGCGGTGTTCATCTTGCTCGCGGCGCGCACGACGAAAAAGAGGGTCGCCTGACCGTGTGGACGCGGCTCGTCGCCCTCATCGTGAAGGAGTTCTTGGTCGTCCTTCGAGACCCGCGCAGCCGCATCATTCTCGTAGCGCCTCCCCTCGCGCAGCTCATCATATTCACCTTCGCGGCCACGCTGGAGGTGAAGAACGTCGACGTAGCCGTGCTCAATCGCGACGAGGGTGGGTCGGGCGTCGAAGTCGTTCGTCGCATCGAAGGGTCGCCGACGTTCCGAACGGTCGCCGCGGTCCACGATCAGGCCGAGCTCCGAAAGGCGATCGACGAAGAGCGCGCGATCGCGGCGGTCGAAATCGGGCCCGACTTTTCGCGCGACCTCGCTGCCGGCAGGCCCGCGAACGTGCAAATTCTCCTCGACGGCCGGCGCTCGAACGCGTCCCAGATCGTCGATAGCTACATCGGCGAGATCGTGAACTCGTTCGTCGCGGATGAAAACGAACGCGCACATCGGATCGCCAGCGCGCCGCGGATCGTCGTGCGCAACTGGTTCAACGCGAACCTGACGTACCGATGGTTCACGCTGCCCGGTCTGATCGCGATCATCGCCCTCATCATCGGTCTCACGGTGACGTCACTCTCGGTCGCCCGTGAGCGCGAGCTCGGCACGTTCGATCAGCTCATGGTCGCGCCGCTTCGAACGCACGAGATCCTCCTCGGCAAGATGCTCCCCCCGCTCATAATCGGTTTCTTCCACATCACGCTCTACGTGATCGCGGCAGCCATTTTCTTCGGCGTTCCGCTGCGTGGGTCGTTGCTCTTGCTCTACGGGAGCGCGACGTTCTTTCTGGCGGCCGTGGTGGGCGTGGGCCTCTTCATCTCGGCGCTCAGCATGACGCAGCAGCAGGCAATTTTGGGCGCGTTTCTCTTCATGGCGCCCGCGACGCTGCTGTCGGGGTTCGCGACGCCCATCGAGAACATGCCGAGCTGGCTCCAGACCCTTACCCTCGTCAACCCGCTGCGCCACTTTCTCGTCGTGACGCGCGGCGTCTTTCTCAAGGGAATATCGTTCGAGGACGTCGTGACGAACACCGTGCCGCTCTTCTTCATCGCGGTCGTGACGCTCACCGCGGCCGCATGGCTCTTTCGCCGACGGATGGAGTGACGCATGAAGCGTTTCAAGGGATTCGCGGACGCCGATGGCAAGTTCTTCAAGGCGCTCGCCAAAAATCAGAATCGCGAGTGGTTTCTCGCGCACAAGGACGAATTCGAAGCGGGCTGGAATCAACCGATGAAGGATCTGCTCGCCGATCTGCGCGAAGCGATCGACCGGTCGTACGCCCACTGCGACCTCGACGAGCCGAAAGTGTTTCGCATCTTCCGCGACGTTCGGTTCTCCAAGGACAAGTCGCCTTACAAAACGTTCGTCGCCGGGTGCATTCCGACGAAGCGTTCTGCGAAAGTCACCGAGACGCCCGTCGCGATTTACATGCACTTCGGCACCGAGAACGTGATCGCGTCCGGGCTTTACATGATGGATGCGCCGGTCGTCGCACGATACCGGACTGCCGTCGCCGACGACGCGCGCGGCAAAGAGGTCGTGAAGATCCTCGCGAAGCTCGAGAAAGCCGGATTCTCGACGGGAAGCCTGCGCGACGACGTGCTGAAGAAGGTGCCGAAGGGCTTCGATCCGGGCCATCCGCGAAGCGAGCTTCTCAAACGAAAGAGCTTGGGCGTCTCCTTTCCGGCGCTGCCGAGAGCGCGTCTGGCGTCAGCCGAGCTGCTCCCGTGGCTGGTCGATCATTCGAAGAAGGTAGCGCCGCTGGTCGAGTGGCTCGTGTTTGCGACGGCCTGAATCGCCGATCGCGCCCATCGGGGCGCGTCCCAACACACTCCACAGGACGAGCCGGACGGGTCGTCGCTCGGAGCCGCCCCCGGCGGCCCGGCTTCGCTTCCCCATGACTGCGGCATCGGCGCCGCGGTCGATCCGGTTGTGTGGATTCTACGACGCGGGTCAAGGCGTGCTTGCCGCAACCGTTCCCTCTCATAGGTCGATAGGAGCAAACGCGGGGACGGGCGATGCAGACAATCAGGCTCATACTCGTCTGTCACCGCTGCGCTGCTCTGGAGCTGCGTTACGTGGTGCCGGCCGCACCCTCGCACCCGGAGGTTCTCGCCCTTCCGGTGCCTGCCGGATGGCACCAGCAGTGGGACGACGAGTCGGGCGGCATCGTGTTGATTTGCGAACGGTGCTCGGAGAACGGGGGCGGATGAGGGGGCACGGAGGCCAATGCCACACCGAGGTAATCCTTCGGTAAAGAGTTTGAGTGGACGTGATTACCTCGCCTTGACGGGGCGAGAGCGGGACGAGACAATCTATTTCGCTACTGCTGCTAAAGCTCGGGTCAACCGCGGTTACGCGGAACTGCTCGTTGGAGGCTGCCGATGACGTTGTGCCGTACCCCCGACACCAAGGTGAACGGTCCGCTGACGATGCTGGACATCGAGCGCGTGATCGAGCGTCATCGCGACGCGCTCGTGCAACACCCATTCATGGTCCGTTTGGAGGGTCCGGGCACCATCGAACAGTTTCGGCGAATGCTGCCCCGTCACGCATTCTTCACTCTTGTCTTTCAGGACGTCCTTCGCCTCGAACGTGACAAGTGCGAGGACCCACAGATACGAGAAATTGCTCGAAAGCACGAGCTCGAGGACAAAGGGCACGACCTCTGGTATCTCGATGACCTTAGCCGACTGGGTGTGGCTCTGGACATTCGCTGGATGTTCTCCGCCGAGCATGAGCTCGCGCGCGACGTTGGATATGCCCTCGTTTCACAGGTTCTGAGCGCGGGCGACGACCGAAGCAGGCTTTCCGTCGTGCTTTCGCTGGAGGCGATCGGGCGAGAATTCTTCGTTCGCGTGCCCGGATTCGCAGAGCGGCTCGGAGTCGCGCGCGGCCTCAAGTACTTCGCAGTCCGCCATCTCGACATCGAGAGGAGCCACGACGTATTTCGAAATGATGGCCAGCGCTACTTGGCGGCGATCGCAGTCCACGATCACGTGGTCCCCGAAGTGCTGAACTCGATCGAGCGGACGTTCGAATTGATGGCAAGGCTCGCAGACGATCTAGATGCTGCGCTGTGCGGGGCCGATGGTAAGCCGGCATCCCCAGCACGCGAGTCGTAGGCCGGTATTACGGCGCGCAGGGTCGCCAAAACCGCGGCGCCGGCGCGCTCGTTGCTAGCGCCCTTGTCTTTCTGTATCATCGTCGTGCCCAACGTGCAACGCCATCCTGGGACCCGTGGGCCGAGCATCGGCGAACTCTTCCGACTCGCCGAGTTGGATGAGGACCACGTGAAGGCCATTGCGTTCAACATGCTCTTCGTCGTGTGGCGGAAGCGAACGCTGGCCGCGGTTTATCGACGGAGCATGGCGATCGCGAGCGAACTGTCCGCGCAGTTTCCGGAGGGCGTGGGGGTATGCCAGATCGTCGAGGTCGACACCACGCCACCCGACAGCGACGCGCGCCGCGCCTTCGTGGAGTTCATGAAGGTCGACACCGTGAGGCACTTTTCCGTGATCCACGACGGGACCGGCTTCAAGGCCGCCTCCGTTCGAGCCATCATGTCGAGCGTTCACATGCTCGGGCGGCCAAAATTCAAAATGGCGGTGCATAGCAGCGTCCCGGCGGCCGCGGCATGGCATGCGGTGGAACAGGTAGCGATCGGGCGGCGCGAGACCCCTGAACTGATCGAACGGGTCGTTCGCGGCCTGCGGCAGCTCCACCGCGATCGTTATCCAAACTCTACCTGAGTCAGGCCAGCGCCTCGACTCGGGGATCATCATGATCTGTCGCCGCCCACGCGGCTTCTATGACCTTCTACACGGGGTGTCGCCCGGACTCGCGAGCCGTGAAGGCCTCCGGTGACAGGTACGTCGTGACGTTCATGCCTCCCGGCCGTCGCCGCAGGGAGACATACGTCAACACAGCGGGCATGATGTCAAGCGGACGCCACGCAAAGAGCGAGACTGCACGTCGCAGGGTCTTCGCATCCTTGGGGGTCAGGAATTCGCATGCGCGTTCGATGCTGTAAGCGTCGTGAGGCGCGTAGAAGCGAATTGGAACATGCAACGTCGCATTTGGCGCATCTTGGTCGGCCGTGAACGAGAAGCAAGTCAGGATAGGTCGGTGTTGGAATGGGCCGTCCGTGCCGAGCAACTGACGAATCCAGCGCGCGCCGTCGCCCGGAACGTAGTATTG
>JBAULD010000200.1:0-3283 GCA_049578005.1 Polyangiaceae bacterium | reverse complement strand
CGCCATCGCCGAGGGAGCCCGGCGCCTGGCGGCGACCCCCGCGGCTGTCGCGGCGGCGCGCTTGCTGGCCCTCTTCGACGCTGCGGTCGCGCGCGGGCTCGGGCCCCACTTGGTCGGCGACTTGGGCGAGGTTCGCGGTTTCGAATATTACACGGGTACGATCTTCCACGCCTACGCAGCGGGAACAGGCGGCTCCGTCGGTTCCGGAGGCCGCTACGACGAGCTTCTCGCCCGCTTCGACTGGCCTATGCCTGCCGCGGGGTTTGCCCTGGATCTGGACCGGATCACCGAGGCCTTGCGTGAGGCTCGGGTCGTCGAAGAGCAACGCACACGAGTCGTGGTCGTTGGTCCCCCGCTCGACCCGCGCGTGACCGACCTGCGTTCGCACGGGATCGCGGCCGTAGCGGCGGACAGCCGAGCGACTGCGCTCGAGTGGGCCCGCGCCTGGGGTTTCACGCACGTCCTCGATACGTCCGATTGGGTGGATGCGACAACTGGAGCTAGCATCGCGTCACCTTTGAGAGAAAGAGGAATGAGATGACCGCGGTCGTCGTCGTCGGCGCGCAATGGGGCGACGAGGGGAAAGGGAAAATCGTCGACATCTTCACCGAGCACGCTGACATGGTCGTCCGCTACGGCGGCGGCCCGAACGCCGGGCACACGCTGGTCGTGGGCAACGACAAGTTGGTCGTCCGCCTGATCCCGAGCGGGATTTTACGCCCACGGACGACGTGCGTGCTGGCGCAGGGAATGGCCATCGACCCCGCCAGTCTCGTGAGCGAACTCGACGAGCTTGGCAAACGGGGCCTGCTTCGCGGTGCGGGGTCGCTCGTGGTCAGCGATCGAGCGCATGCGATTCTCCCCTATCACGTCCTCGTCGACACGCTGCGCGAACAGGCTCCGGGCGCGCTCGGGACCACCAAGCGAGGCGTCGGTCCCTGCTATGAAGACAAAGCGGCGCGTCGGGGAATACCCCTCGGCGCGCTCCGGGATCTCGTCCGCACGGAAGCGCTGGTCGCGCGGGCTCTCTCTTGCTGGACTCCGACTGTGAACGCGCTCGGCGGGACGCCGCCGAACCTCCGCGAGGTGATGGACCGGCTTCGGCCGGTAGCCGAGCGGATAGTGCCGCTCCTCGGAGAGACGTCCAAAATCGTCGAACGCGCGGTTCGCGACGACCGCCGGGTGCTGTTCGAAGGTGCGCAGGGGACACTGCTCGACATCGATCACGGCACCTATCCGTTCGTGACGTCTTCGCATTCCACGGCGGGTGGAGCGTGCACCGGCGTCGGCGTCGGGCCGTCGCGCATCGACGAGGTGGTCGGCCTCGTGAAGGCGTACTGCACTCGCGTGGGCGGTGGCCCTTTTCCGACCGAACTGAACGACGAGTTGGGCGAGCTTCTTCGCAAACGCGGCGACGAGTACGGCTCCGTCACCGGGCGTCCTCGGCGCACGGGCTGGCTCGACCTTCCGGCGTTGCGTTACGCCGTTCGAGTCAACGGTCTCGACAGCCTCGCGCTGACCAAACTCGATGTCCTGTCGGGCCTTGACACGATTCAAGTGTGTGTCGCGTATCGGACGCCTGGCGGGCTCACGGACGAACTTCCCATAGACGAAATCGATCGGGCCACACCCGTCTACGAAGCGATGCGCGGATGGAAGGAAGATCTGTCCGCTGCTCGAACCATGAGCGCGCTTCCCGATGCCGCGCGCGCGTACGTCGGACGAATCGAGCGCGAGGTTGCGTGTCCGATCGCGTTGGTGAGCGTCGGGTTTCGACGGGATGAAACGATTATGTTGCGCGATCCGTTCGGTTCCTGAGCACCGGCCGATCCCGACGTGCAGACCCCGTTCACGCTGCGGTAGAGGCCACTACCGGGCATTCGAAATAGGTCTCGATCGTTCTCGCGCAGGCGGACTGAATCGTCTCGATGAGCTCGGCCAGTCGCCGCATACCGCAATAGCGTTATCGTGAGGCGCCGCATAGACTGACCCCGCTCCGACGATGACTCTACGCGCTGCCAAGCAGGTGAGCACCTCCACGGCCGGGAGCGCTTCGGAGGGCGAGGCGACGCTGGACGCAGGCGCCGCGACCTCAGCGGAAGGCGAAATCGCGCCCATCCGCGTGAACGCGGGCAGGGCAGGACTGCGCCGGACTTTGCAGAGCATCTGCGTGGCGCTCACGTCCGCGCAGACAGAAGCGGACATGCAGCGAATTTTGCTCGAAGAAGGCGGCCCGGCGGTGCGCCCGTGGAATGCGGCATTTTGGCGCCTCCAAGACGATGGGCTTGTACTGCAAGGATCGCGCGGATATTCGTCGGAGTTCGTAAGCCAGTATACGAAAATATCAATTGACTCGAACCTTCCTATTGCGACCGTGGCTCGAACGGGCGAGCCCCGATGGTTCGCCTCGCGGGCCGAATACGTACGAGCCTACTCGGAGGCCGGTGCGCCACCGGTCGCCTTGGCCTGCTTGCCATTGAGGATCCGCGGTCGATGCAGTGGCGTCATTGCGTTCTCCTTTCGGCACGAGCGGGGTTTCGGCGCTGAGGAGCGCCGCCTGCTCCTCCTGCTCGCCGCGCAGTGTTCCCAGGCGCTCGAGCATGGCCGGCTATTCGAAGCGGAGAGCCGCGCGCGGTCGCGCATCGGACGGATGCAAGAGGTTACGGCGGCGTTCTCCCGCGCGAGTACCGCCGAAGAAGTCGCTGAGGTCGCCTGCCGAATCGGTGGAGAAGCAGTCGACGCCCGTTCGGCGACACTTTGGAGCGTCCGCGACGATGGCGGTCTGTCGCTCACCAGCTTGTGGGGAGCCGACCCTTCGTTCGTCGACGAGCTTCGGGACCTCTCGGCCCGTGTTCTCGAGCCCGTTCGCAGGTTTGGGGCCCTCTGGATCGAGACCGAGGACGATTACCGGCGCGTTTTCCCCGAGAGCTTCGAGAAGGCCAGGGCGGCGGGGCGGCTCCTGGCGTGGAGCGCGATCGCGCTCGGGACCGACGGGCGGGTGACCGGTCTCGTTTGTTTCGGACACGCGAGCGAGCATCGCTACGACGCCGACGAGCGGAGCTTTTGCGTTGCGCTCGCTCAGCACTGCGCGCAGGCGCTGGACCGCGCGCGGCTACTCGACGCCGAGCGCCGATCGAACAATCGGCTGCGTCTCCTGGCTGCCGCTGGTGAAGCATTCTCGGTGTCGATGGATTACGAGAGCACACTTTACTGCGTCGTGGGCCTGGCGATGCCGCTGCTCGCCGACTACGGGTACTTCGACATCGTCGATGGCGACTGCGTT
>JBAULD010000199.1:0-2633 GCA_049578005.1 Polyangiaceae bacterium | reverse complement strand
GCATCGAGCCGGACTTCGCGGCGATCATCGCGCCCGGACTTCGCCTCGCTTTCGAAGACCGCCAGCGTGTGACGCTCGATGGGCGGACGATTCGCGGTGAACGCGCCCGACGTGATGTGTGGACCTGCGGACCTGGCGCGTTCATCGCCATGAAGGCGCTGGCCTTCCGCTCCCGCGGCGAGAACAAGGACGCCTACGACCTCACGTATGTTCTCCAGAACTACGAGGGCCGCGCCCGGGCTGTAGCCTTGCGGCTGGCTCCACTGCGAGCTGCGCGAGAGGCCGCGGAGGGGCTGACGGCGCTGGATCAGGACTTTGCTGCCGTCGACAGCGTTGGACCAGTCCGAGTCGCCGAGTTTTTGTTCGGTGCACGCGACGACGTCGCCGAGGCCGACGCTTGGGCGGCCGTGCGCGACTTGTTCGACGCGCTCCCGACCGCTACCGGAGCCACATAGTGGCGAAGAGTCGAACGAGGATCCCCGCGGCACTCGCCGCCGAGGTCCTTCATGCGAACCGTCACACCTGCTGCGTGTGGAGGTGCCGCGTCTACCCGTGGAGGGCCACCACGTCAGCGAGAACCCTGCCGCGTGTGTACCTTGACGTTCGAGGCTCCGACCGACAACCGCTACGTCGTGTGGGTCGACAACGACGAGGACGTGGATGCCGTGGTCGAGAACGAGGTGATCCTTGCCGACCTCGACCCTCAAGGTGAGCGCGTCTTCATTCCTCCAGAGGATTACTACGGCTCCTCGGTCGACTCGCGTCCGTACGCTCCGCCGCGAGCTCGACGTCTCGAAGATAGCGCCTCATCAATTGTACGGTGCTCTTGACTTCCAAAAGTCAGAATGTCAGCCGTAATTCTGGAGTCGAAGCATGGGGCGGCGGCATCACAGCGAAACCGGTAAGGTCGGCAAAAAAGGGGTGTTCACCATCCCCGCGGCCCTGCGCAAGCGCTTCGGGCTGCACGACGGCTCGCTCCTCATCGCCGAGGAGCGGGACGAGGGCATCCTGCTGCGTCCCGCCGTCGCGACGGCGCTCGAGATGTACGACGACGGCCGCATCGCCGAGTTCCTCCTGTCCAACGCCGTCGACGCCGCCGACTACGAGAAGGCGCGCGAAGAAGTGCGGGCGCTCGGCCTCGACCCGGACGCCGTCGCGCATCGTAGACCTGCGTGACGCGGGTCTTCCTCGACGCGAACGTGCTGTTCTCGGCGGCCTGGCGCGCCGACAGTGGCTTGACGCGCCTCTCGGAGATCGCGTGGATCCACCTCGTCACCTCGCCCTACGCCGCCGACCAAGCCGAGCGGAACCTCACCCGCAAGCCCTCCGACGGCGTTGAGCGGCTCAAGGCGCCCCTCGACCGACTCGAAATCAAGGCCGCGATTGTGTCGCTCGACGAGGGCCATGGCCTGCCCGCGAAGGACGTGCCGATTCTGGCCGCCGCCGTCGGCGCGCAATGCGAGGTGCTGCTCACCGGCGACATCGCGGACTTCGGCCACGCCATCAATCGCTCGCTACAAGGCGTGCGCATCCCGACCGCGAGCCTGCTGCTCGCCGAATTGGATTGTCCGCTCACCTCAAAGTGGCGAATCCAGGCGCTCGCGCGTATCGCCGGCGGTGTACGGCGATCATGGCCCGCGAGTTCTCCGGCAGTTACGGGGGCGCATGCTCGCGAAGATGGCGACGAGCGAAGCGCGAGTTCGATTGGCTCGAGCCCCCCGCGTTCGACTATGCCCTCGGCGTGAGGAGCGTCGTCGACGCGGCCGGCACCGAAGTGCACGTTCGAGCCGTAAGGCCCTTGGGCCGAGTCGGGGTGGCAATCGTGGTCTGACCCGCGCCGTTCAGGCGCTATTCTAGGCGAAAATGCGACGGTTCAATGCGCTTGGCGTTCTCACGATGACGGTGCTCCTCGGCTGCGGCGACGCGCCCGACTACGTGATCGGTGGGGATCCGCTCATAGTCGACCCCTGCCAACCGGCCGACAGCGGCGCGATCCGCTGGCAGGATCTCTACGCCTGCTACTTCGGTCCGAGCGGTCCGGGGAGCTGCGGCGGGCTCGGGTCCAGCTGCCACGCGTCCAGCACGTCCACGGGAGGGCCGTTCTTCGTTTGCGGCGAGACGGCGTACGCCTGTTGGAGCGGGTTGATCGCGAAGGGCATCGTTCCTGACGGCGGCGCGCCCGACCCCACCACGCCCGAGCTCTACTCGGCCCTTTACAAGGGTGGCGCGATCGGAGTGGCGTCGAACAATATGCCCCGCAGCCAGAGCCTGTCGTCGGCAAATATGCCGACGTACACGTTCTCCGCGGTTGATATCGCGCAAATCAGCCAGTGGATCCAGCAGGGGGCCCAGAACAACTGATGGCGAAAAGGTTCATCGTTGACGACCAGCGCAACATGCGCACGACGCTGGCTACGATGCTGGGCGGTGCGAGTTACGAAGTCGACGAAGCTCAATGAGGTCCGCGACTTGTCACCAGCCCGATACGCTCCACGATCCCGCGATGCGCGCTACGTGACGAGCGGCATGCCACCAACGCTCCTTTCGCGCCCTCGCGGAGCCCGGCTTTTCGAGCTTGGCGTTCCCGCGGTACAGTTTGCCGTGTGTTCGGCGGGGAGACCACAACCATGTGC
>JBAULD010000198.1:0-7346 GCA_049578005.1 Polyangiaceae bacterium | reverse complement strand
GGCTCTCCGGAGCCGATGGGAGGACCTCGAGACCGAGCAGTCGGTCGCGACCCGAATCTGGAAATCCTCGGGTCAATCCAACGACGCGTCGTTGGACGAGTTGAACGAGCTCGTGGCCCTTCTGGACGGCGTGCTCGGCCACCTCCTCGATGGAAGCGGGGGTGGGCCCTACGGCGTGCTCGCCAACCTCTTTCACCTGCAGCAAGTGGATCCCGCCCGGCTGCGCGCCGGAGACGCCGCGGCCGTCGAACTGGCCTCCCGACTGTGGACCCAATCGATGTCCAGCCGTCTCGGCAAGATCGTGTCGAACATGGTCTCCGGGCAGGCGGCGGCCGGCCCGCGCGAGGATCAGGCTCTTCTCGCCGAGGTGGCTCGCGCCCGATACCCCGAAGACGGCGGAGATCCGCAGATGCGCCGCCTCCTCGATGGGCTTCTGCCCGCCGACGCCACCGAGACGTACCGAGAGCTCTCGGCCGGCTACGACGCGTTCGTCGCGGAGGCCAAGGAGCGCGGCATTGCTGTCTCCGGCCTCCCGCGCGCCCCGCCGCGGAGCGACGACGAGATCGTGCGCGACCTTCTGGGGCTCTGGAAGTCTCTGCCCGCGCTCTACCCGAACATCCCGGCACGCGAGGACATGGTCGCCGAGTTCATCGCGCAGAGCGCCTACTTCTCGACGCGCGACGGTGTCACCGCGCGGACCCCAGCCGAACTGCTCGTCGACTTCGCCGAGACATTTCGCGGGTTGAACGACGTCGCCGGCGAACCGCCGCCCGCCGCCATCGAGGAACTCAACGACGCGCGGCTCGTGAAGGCGCAAGGCCGCACCAGCCGCAGCACGGCGGGACGCCACTTTCTCGCCTGGTGGACCGTTGCGATTCAAACCGCCGTCATCCAAAACGATCTTGATCGCGCCCGGACCGGCCGGCGCGCCGACCTCCGCGACGTCGGCTCTCGCTGGGCCGAAATCGTTTCGTCCGGCTCCGCACGCTGGCCCCACCTGCCCTGGTCGGCGGACGGTTTTGCGGAGTTTTTCCTGCGAATTCAGTCTATCGAGGGCTGGTCCACGCTGGCCCTTTGGGGGCGCTTCGCGGACTCGCTGACCGAGGCCGACCGGCTCGTGGCGCGTCACGTCGTGCCATTCGGGACTTTCGAATCCGTCGTCGACCGTCGAATCGCCCATCGGTCGGGATCCTTCGGTACCGACCCGCTCTTGCGGCAGACGAACGCGGTGCTCGCCCTGGGCCAGCTTCTCCGTGCCGCGCACAGGCAGGGGATCCGGCGGTTCGACGGGAACCCAGCGCTCCTGACCGAAGACTTCGCGCTGCTCTACGAGCAGCTCGCCGGCAAGTACCCCGCGCTCCATTGGGACGAGGAAGGAATCGTCGAGTTCTATCTGCTCGTCCAGCTCGGGCAGGGTTGGGATCGACCGCAGCTCCTCGACCGCTTCGCCCCGGAATGGTCGCTCGCGAACGCCTTGGCCGGCGCCGGGATTCTCACCGAGCTCGAAAGCGTAGCCCTGCGCGACGAAGCCACGCTGTCGCCCTCCGAAAAGAGCATCCGGTCCTTCGTCGAAGCGCAGACGTTGCGAATCGCGGAGAAGACCGGGGCCCGCGCGAGGACCGCCAGAACCAAGGCGATGAACGCACTTCTTTCACTGGCGGGGCTCGTGCTGAGCGCGGGCGAGGAAGGACAGCTGCCCGAAGAGCAGGGCGTCGCCTGGAGCAAGGAAAGGACGCGCCGCTGGGCCGCCGGGCTGTGCGGCGGCGGGCCGCGGCCCTCGATGAGGCCGTGGGCGGACTCCCTCATGGAAGAGTGGGGCTCGCTCCTCTCGGTGATGCGCGAAAGGGGGCCTCGCTTTCCGTGGCACTCGGGCTCCGTCGTGGACACGACGGTCCTCGCGATGCGGAACGCGCGCGCCACCGTCGCCGACGTGGACGCGGGCCTCTCCGCCGCCTGGAGGGCCGCGAGCGATCTCTACGCAACGAACGCGGCGTTGCCGCCCGACTTCGAGGCGCTCGTACGGGACGATACGGCCAGGGATCTCAAGCGCAAGATCGCGATCGCGCGCGGAGTCGACGAAGCATCGGTCTCGAACGCCGAAGTGACGACCGACGATCCGCAGGGCCAGAGGCTCGACGCCCTCCTCGCGCTTGCCGACGTCGTGGCTCAGATTCGTGTCAAGTACGGCGAGGATCCGGAGCCGACGTCGCTCGCTCGGCGCTTTCTCGAAGTGAGGCGAGCGGGCCCGGCGAAATATCCTTTCGTGCCTTGGTCCGCCAAAGGGTTCGCCGCGTCACTCGTGGTCGACTCGTATCGCGTCGAATTCCGCGACGACTTCTGGCGGTATGCGACGTTCATCGACGTGCCAGTCGTGGATCGACTCCTCGCGGAGTTGGGCAAGACGGGGGCAGGCGGTCCCGGGGTTTCGGTCCCCCGCGACGTGATCGACGACGTCCGCGCGTTCATGCGACAGACCACGGGACGCACGCCGGCGGCAGACGAAGTGGTGGTCGCCAATGCACTCCACGACGGGGTTCTCTTGCTGAAGGAGTTTCTTCCGAAGCTCTCGCTCTCCGCGACCAACGTCCTCACGATCGTGCAGTTGCGTGCGCGAGTGAGAGCCATGAGCGGCGAGCTGCCGCGACTTCACATCGACGCGTCGGCCGAGCACCGGCCTCGCATCGGCTTTCCCGATCGGCTCGCGGCGGTCGCGATGAAACAGGGCATAGAAGCGGGACTCGACCCGGCGGCTCCTTCATTCGTCTCGGACTCAGCAAGCCTGCTGAAGTCGCACTACCTCACCACGATGAACGCGCTCTACGAGCTCGTTCGCGACAGCATTTCCCCCGAGGAGCTCGCGTACTTCAAGGAGAGCATTCGAGTCGAAGCACCCATCGACAACGCACGTCGCGCCGCGAAGTCGGGTATCGGGTCCGACGCGCTGGGGACGCCCGTGGTCCTCGACGACGACGTGATATCGGATCTCGCCCTCTACGAAATTCTCTACGCGAAAGAAATCGGCGAGGGACGGCAATATCTCGTCGATCTCTTTACGATTTACAACCAGGTCCGAAAGCGCCCGGCGTTCGAGCGGTCGTTCCGCGACGGTCTCCGGGCGATCGACGACGCATTTCCCGGCCGGTACGCGAGTCCAGGAAGCCCCCGTTACGAGGAGTGGCTCGCGGATCCTCTCTATTCGACATGGCTCGAGCGGCGCGGCGACTGGATAAAGAAGAGGCGCGGTCGCTTCACTGCGCTGGCCCGCGCCTTCGCTCTCCTGAAGAGCACGGCCTTCTCGCCCGGTGGCGACCCCCAAGCTCGATCGGCCTTCGCACGCTACGAGACCGTCGAGCATTACGTCGACGCCTTCTTCGACGACTTCGACCGGGTCGAGTCGATCCCCGAGATGGCGTCGGCGCTGGCCGAGCTCGACCGCGAGGATCCGTTCTTGTCCGACGGCGTTCGATTCGCGGTGACCTTGTTTCAGCTCCACGTCGTCGATCGGCTCTATCCCGAGCGGGAAGAAGGGGCCCGCGTCACGGCCGGGATTGCGTCGTTTCTCCCCGCCGTCACGTCGGATTACGCGGACATTCTCGGATTCGTCCCCCGCCTCGAGTCCTCGGTTCCGCTCTACGACGCGCGCCTATCGTGGCTCCGTGCCGACCTTCAGGCGGGGCCTGGTACCGACTTCTGGCGGCGGATCGACTTCATGCAGCGCGGCGTGCAATCCTGGCCACAAAAGTATTTTCTCAAGCACGCCTACCGTGTTCTTTTTCATCGCGACCTCGACGAGGACGATCCGGCTCCGGCCGAGCGGGCGACTCCATCCGGATGGCTGGGCCGCCTGTCGCTCGCGTTCGAGGGCTGGCCGAAGCGAACGAAAGGCGACGAGGTCGCCGACTTTCTCGGAACCCGCTTGCCACGGTGGCTCGAAGGCGCGACCGGATCGCGTGACGTCACCGCCTGGATTGACTGGCTAATCGCGAATGGCGAGGTCGATCTCGAGGGGCGACCGACCGGGCAAAACCCATATGCCGAGGAAATAGCGTCGTATCGCTCGCGCATCGAGCGCTATCGATCCGCGGTGAAAGAGGGGCGCGCGGCCGGGAAGAACGTGCGCGCCGAAGAGCAGCGCATTCGGGATATCGAGCGGGAGTTCGGTTCGCTCGATCGGCAAGTCTCGTGGCTGAGGGACGACGCCGCGCGGTCGAGCCGAATCGCGGTCGAAAGCCGGGCGGATTACCGGCAGGCGCTCTGGGCGGCGGGTCTCCTGCTCGGCGCCTGCCTCATCGTGCCTCTTTTGGCGCAGCTCATCCCGGCCGGTGCGAAGGGTCTCCGGCGGAGTGCCCGTGCGGTTCTCGTTGCCGGTTGCGTGGCGACGGGGGTTGGCTTGCCGGTTGCCTTTGGCCTCGGTGCCTGCGCCGCTCCGTGCTGGGTGCGGTCGCTCGGCGGCCATCTCGCGTTGGTCGAGTCGGGGCCCGGCGGCGAAACGGTCCCTCGAGGTGCTGCCGCGCAGCTCGCCAAGAGCAAACCCTGGGCTCTCTTCACCCGGGCGCGGCGCTCGGCCATCGCTGGGGCCCCATGAATGTCCTTCGCGAACCGCGGATGCGGTGGTCGCTCGTGTCCGCGCTGCTCGGCCTCGCGGGCATCGAGGCGTGCGCGCGCTCCTTCCCGACGGCAGCCCCGCCACTGCCGAGGATCGACGTTACGCCGCCCACACCACCGTCCGCGGCGTCGCCGGCTTCGGGCATTCCTCGATTCTTCGAGATCGGGTCAGCCGTCTCGCTGTCGCCGAATGCCGATCCCGTCGACACGACCAAGTGGGTCGACGTCCTGCGACGGGAAGAAGCGGGCGTTATGGGAAGATCTGCCTTGGGCGAGGGTCGGCGCGAGGACGGCGCCTGGAACGTGTTCGTCTACTCTGGCGTGAGCCGCGCCCAAGGTTCGCAGCAGCGCTTCGCACTGGCGTTGCCGAAGCCGAGGCCTTCGTCCACGAACGGACTCGTCGTCGCGGCCTGGAACGAGGCCGAGACGGCGTTCGACTTCGGCGCGGGCGAGTCCACGACGTTCGGGAATGTCGTCACCGGCGACTCGCGTGGATTCGCGGTCTCGGCTCGGCTCAAGGCGCGCGTCGCGGCCACGGGCGTCAACGTCCAGGACGTCGAACAAGTCTACGATCTCGAGGGCACGAACATCGGCGTGCTCGAGCACAAGGGCCTCGTGCCAGGCACCCCCGCGACGTTCGAACGCTACGTCCTCTTCGATCGCAACGCTTCGCTCGACGAGCGGGAGCCCACGCCCCTCGCCGTCGACGCCTCACATATCCAGGTCGTCGTCGGACTTCGACCCGGCCGAGACACGAACTGGAAGTCGCTCGAGACGTTCGACACCGACGATCACCGTGTTGTCCTCGCGGCCGACGCGTCCGGGTCTCTCTACTTTTTGGCCGCCCCGCTCGCGCTCCGTCCGACCGCGTACTTCGGCGGTGTCTCGGCGGACATGGTGATCGAGTCTGGAGCTCGAAGCGGCGGCAAATTCGCGCGGGATGAGCCCGCGGCGGCCCTCTTTCTCGGCGCCGCCCGCGCCGCCGATCTGATTTCCGGGCAGGTCCCCGACCGCGGCGAGGTTGCAACGACCATCGCTCGGACCGGTCAATTCCTCACGGATCTCGACCGCGCGACGGCCAACCTGAAGGACGGCGCGGACGGTCGAAAGACGTTCTTGCGCTCCTACGTGCATGAGTTCCTCGCCTCGCACCGGAAAAAGGGCGACCCGCGCCTCGTGACGCGATGGCCCTACGCCGACGCGGGTCAGCCGGTCCAGGCGAAGCCTCCCATGGGGAGCGTGTGGTTCGGCAGGGATCAGGCCAATGTTTTGCTCGGACTGATTGGTTATTACCGCCAAACCGGCGATGACGACGCACTCCGCGCGATCCTCGATCTCGCGCAAGCGACGGTCGAAAGAACGACGCCTTCCGGGTCCGTGTGGATGAAGACGTTCGACGGGATGCTGCTCGACACCGAGACCGATCGAAAGACGCTGAGGGCGGACGCGTTCATCGACAACGGCGCCGTCGCCGTCAATTTCAACCACCCCCGCATCGTCTTCCGCCGCGGTGAGGAGCGCGTCGCGGGCGCCACCTGGGGTGCCTTCTCCTCGACCATCGACGGTCGCGAAGAATCCGTGGAGGGCGGCGACTACCAGTTCTCGATCGACGGCGAATCCCTTCCACGAACCGTGTCGACCGACGGCGATTCACTCTCCGTCTCGCGACTCTACTCGCGTTCGGACGGGCACCTTCGTGTCCGCGAGACGGCATCGCTCCTTCGTGGATTGGCCGCGGCGCGGGTCCAGCAGAGCATCGAATGGACCGGCCCGGGCCCGGTCACCGTGAACGAAGTGCGCGTCGGCCTCGGCGATTTCTTCGAATATGGCGACGGGTTGAACGAGACCTCTCAGAATCGATACGGCTTCAGCCGATCCATCGAAGGTGCTCCGGTTCACGTCGGCTTCTGGATGGAGGGTCTACCCGAGCCCCTCTGGGGCGACGACTTCGCCGACGGCTCTGTCGACCTCACCGCGACGTATCGGAAGTGCCGTTCGCGCTTTCTCGCAGTGTTCGGCTACGACAAGGCCCAGCTTTATTACATTCCTCAAACGGCCGACGCCGTCGTCTTGTACAACGCGAATCGAGAGGACCCGGACCGCACCGCCGCCAAAGACGGTTATCGGGGCTGGGAGAGTCTCGACGTCCGCTATCGCCCGGAGGTCCGACTCGCGCCGGGCGAGCCGTACGTGGCGCCACCGGTGTTCACCTACACCCTCTGGGCGCCCCTGTTTTCGGCCGACGGAGACATGATCCCCGACGAGCTGCAGTCGCTCGGCCCGCTCTGGACCGACCTCGTGCAAGCCGCGAGTGGAGTCGCAAGCTCGGACCACACGCGCGCGTCAGGCGACTCGAGCGGCTCACGGGATCTCGAAAGGTTCTCGCACGTCTCGATGGAATCCGACCACGCTTATGCCGCCATGCAAGCAGCGTGGATGGCCGCCCGCGACTTGCTGCGCGACATCGTGCACGGCCCGAAGCCGCCGAAGGTGCGCGACGAAATCGTGAGCCTGGAGCGCACGATCCGCGCCGCCGCTCTGCGGGGGGCGGAGTTCAGCCTCCTTGCCATGACTCACCTCCGCAACCGATCGGACCTGATGCCCGCCTACGGCTTCATGCGATCGTATGCATTTCATGTTGCAGTATTCGATTGGGCGTATCGCGAAACATGTGACTCGCGGTACCGCGATGCGATGTTCTATCTCTGCAACCAAATCGCGTCGAGCGAGCGGGATGGTGG
>JBAULD010000197.1:0-1992 GCA_049578005.1 Polyangiaceae bacterium | reverse complement strand
GTCGTAGCCACGGGCGATCTCCTTGAAGCGCGGGAGCGCCATCGCCTTGTCGGCCTTCACGACGGAGAGCCCGTCGAGCGGAGAGCCGTCCTGGCGCGCGGCGCTCCAGTCGAACGCGCTCGCCTGGCGATCCATGTCGACGACGAGCGCGCGATCGCCGTCGAGGTGGGGGGCGGCGGCGAGATTGATCGCGAGCATCGTCTTCCCGCTTCCGCCCTTCTGCTGGAGAACGGCGACCGTGAGCATCGGTTGACTCCTATCCGTGGGTACGCTGGTACGCAAGTTCCTCGGTACGCGCGGCACGACGCGGGGCGCCTTCATTCGCGTGCCTTTGCTTCGAGATCTCGGTATTGCGCCGCCATCCGCTCGAGCATCTCGCGGAACTCAGGGGCGGCCCCCGCGGCGAGCCCCTCGAACTCCGCTCGCGTCTTCGCGAGCTCCGCACGGGTCGGCGAATTGCGCCTGGCGCGCTCCGCCGCCGCGTTGATGCCGGAGTTCCACGTCGGGCGCGCACGGGCGTCTTCGTCGCACAGCCGCCGCTGCGCTTCGAGGGCCTCGTTGCGCAGCTTCTTGTGGCCGCGCTCGAGGTGATCGAGGAAGTGTTCAAGCTTGCCCCAGATGAAGCGCGCGGTCGGCGGGCCCTCTTTCGACACCCCGAAGGCTCCGGCGATGGCCTGCCGGTGAGCGTGTTCCTTTGCCTCGCGTGGCCCCTCGATGGCCGCGCTGCACAGGGCGACCATGGCGACGTCGGACTGGTCGAACCACCGCGGGGCAGGGCGCTTCGGGTGCTTGCGCTTCATGCGCTCGGCGAGAGCCCATCGGGCGATCTCTCTGTCCTCCTTGGTGACCCTCGGTTGTTCTTCTTCGCCGATCGGTTCCGACGACGGCGAGGGCGCGGCTTGCGGCGCATCGACGGTGCTCTCGCAAGAAGAAGAAGGTTTCTGATCTTGATCTCTGGGTTCCATGGCAACCGTTTCCGCCGGGGGCCCGGCAGTCCTTTCCGGGGGTGGTGTGAGTGTGGGCGCCGGCGATCGAGGGCGTAGCGCCTTCGGCCGGTCCTTCGGGTAGTCGCGGGCGAAGGCGGCGAGCTCGCTGAGCATGACCGGGCCGGGGCTGTAGAAGATCCGCTCGCCGCCGTCGGCTCGGTGCTCACGTCGAAGCGTCAGGAAGCCGCCGCGCTCGAGCGCTGTCACGTGGTAGCGGACCGCGCGCGTCGAGCAGCCGCTAAAGCGTGCGATTGCCTCCTGACCGGGCCACGCTTCCGCGTTCATCTGGAAGTGCGTCGCGATCGCGATGAACACTGACCACGGACCTTTCGCGAGGTCCCGGAACGCCGGGCCCCGCGTGCGGAGCTGCTGCAGGACGAAGCCGAAGTTGTCTCGAAGTCGAAGTCGGTCTGGAAGTGGGAACAGATCGTCGTCTGGCTCCCCCGGACCTGCCGGGAGAGACCGTGCTGCGTTCAACATCGTGCACGCCCCTTCCGCGCCCGCAGGCGCGGCGAGGCCCGAGGCGGAAGGCTGACGTCGATCGCGACCTTCGCGACACGACCGCGCACCGTCTCGGGGCGTTCGTAGCTGGAGCGCGAAGCGCGCTCCGCTCGGTCGACGCTGGCGACGTCGATCGAGCCTTCGGAGTCCTCGCGCGGACGCATCGAGGGTCTTGCGCGAGGACAAAGGAACCCATATGCTTGGTCTTGTTCGGCGCTGCAAAACGACGAGTGACCAAGACAACCGGCCTTGCTGACCTGGCAGTCAGCGAGGCCGTTCCGCTTTGTGCGGGGCCACGGGCTACGTCATGGCGCCTCCGTGGTCAGCGCGCGACGCGCGCGTGGCTCGCGGTCGTCGAGGTCCATCGCGGCGCCCAGACGCCCCGTGGACGCATCGAAGTGATCGGGATGATGCCGACGAGGGCGCGGGCGGTCCTCCGACGCGCTCACGCGGGCGGGGGCGCGCGGTCGCACCCGCCGAATCATCGTGGCCCCCCGCGCCGGAC
>JBAULD010000196.1:0-3660 GCA_049578005.1 Polyangiaceae bacterium | reverse complement strand
GCCGACAACCACGGAGGGCGAACGGAGGGCGCCTAACCCCTATTCAGCCCCAAAGCCGATCGGTTAGCATCGTTCAATCTGCGCCGGTGTCGCGCAGCAGCGGGGAAGCATGTCGATGGTGGACGAGGTGCCTGTCGTTCCAGCCCGGTTGCGCATCGGCAGCGTCCTGACGAGAACATCGCGGCTCGACGGCGCGCGCGGCGCCTTTCGTCATGGCCAAGAGGGTGAAACCGCCACCCGCCTCCTTCACGATCTCCTCGATTCGGGTGCGGCCGCCGAGGGCGACCTGTGAGCACGACCCTTCGCGACCCGAACGGGGCACCCACGATCGATCCCCGTCTCTGGCAGCTCTGGGGCAAAGCCGATCCGAAGCGCAAGGATCTTGGGCCGGAGTGGCATCCGCTCCTCTGCCATGTCCTCGACGTGACCGCGTGCGCGCGGCTCCTCCTCACAGAGCTCTACCCCGCGCGCCTCGCTGCGTACGCGGTCGCGCTCGGGCTCTCTGAGGAGCACGCGCTTGCGTGGATACTATTGACGGTTGCGCTCCATGATCTCGGCAAGCTTACGCCCCCGTTCCAAGCAAAAGCGTCCTACCGCATCGAGGTGTTGCGCGCGATAGGTCTCGACTTCCCTGACGGCGAGGAGCCCCACGGCTCGATGTCTGCGATCCTTGTTCCGGCGGAGCTCGAGCGCCTTGGTTGTCCGACACGCCTCGCCCGAGGACTCGCCGCCGCAGTGGCGGCACATCACGGGGACTTTGCGACCACCCAGAGGCTCAACGATTTGGAGGACGATCCCGGCCGGAACGCCGGACGAAGACCCCTCTGGGCGGAGTTGCGTTGCGAGCTAGTCAACGCTCTCTGCGTGATCACTGGCGTGACCCGCGCATCAGCACCGCGGGTCCCATCCCCCGCTGCGTTGTGTCACGGGCTTTATGCCGATCTCGCGGGTTTAACGACCGTCGCCGACTGGCTGGGCTCGAACGCGGACGTCTTCCAGTACGTCGAGCCTCCCACTGCCGTCGAGGCCTACGTCGCCACCGCCGCCGATCGTGCGATGGTTTCCCTCCGCGAAGCGGGGTTTCGGCGCCCGCCTCGACCCCGCGCCCGCTCTTTCGAGGAGCTGTTCGGACCTCGGACGCCGTGGCCGCTCCATGACACCGTACTCGGCATGCTCGATGAGGTAGGCCCCGGCTCGCTCCTCATCGTGGAAGCCCCAATGGGGGAGGGCAAGACTGAGGCGGCACTCCTCGTCTACGACGCGCTTGCATCCCGCAACGCGGAGGGCCTCTACTTCGCGTTGCCTACTCAAGCTACTGCAAACCAGATCCTTGGGCGGGTAGAGGCCTATCTCGAGCATTCCTTTCCGGGCGAGGCACATGGCATTCACCTTGTCCACGGCGGTGCGGGGCTCTCGGAGCGCTACGGTGCCCTGAAGCGGCGCGCGTTCTCGACGCGATCCATTGGTGATGTTTCGCGCGCTCCAGAGGATCAGGGGCCCATGGCCGACGCGTGGTTCGCACGTTCGAAGCGCGCTCTCCTCGCGCCCATCGCTATCGGCACTGTGGACCAGGCGCTGCTCGGTGTCCTTCGGAGCAAGCACCACTTCCTCCGCCTGCACGGGCTCGCGCGGAAGGTTGTCGTGGTCGACGAGGTCCATGCGTACGACACGTTCACGTCCGAGATCCTCGCGCGCCTCTGCTCTTGGCTGCGCTCGCTGGGCACGACGGTCGTCCTGCTCTCGGCAACCCTCGCATCACCGCAGCGCGCGCGCATCCTGAAGGCCTACGACGTCGAGGACCCCCCGGCACCGGCGCCTTATCCCCGCATTACGCTGGCCCGGGAGGGCCGCGTGCGCTCCGAGCCGTTTGATGCTC
The DNA here is from genome assembly GCA_049578005.1 of Polyangiaceae bacterium. Lineage (GTDB taxonomy): Bacteria > Myxococcota_A > Polyangia > Polyangiales > Polyangiaceae > Palsa-1150. Next base: position 1,784 of record JBAULD010000196.1, on the reverse strand, counting down.
GACGGCCTCCGATCGAGGTCGCGATCGAGTGGAAAGACAATGCCGAGTTACCGCGCGCGGTCGCCGATGTGCTGCGCGACGGCGGATGCGTCGCGTGGATCGTGAACACTGTGGCGGGCGCTCAGGCGACCTATCTCGCCCTGCGCGAAATGATCGCGCGCAGCGAGGCCCCCCACGAGCTCAACTTGTCCCTTTTGCACGCGCGATTCCCATTCGCGGCACGCGAGGCCCGCGAGGGCGCCGCAGCGGATGCGTTCGGCCCACCGGACAAAGCGAGAGCCCGACCGCACGCCGCAATCCTCGTTGGAACGCAGGTCCTCGAGCAGAGCCTCGACCTCGATTTCGATCTCATGGTGACCGATCTGGCGCCGGTCGATCTGGTTCTCCAACGGGCCGGGCGACTCCATCGGCACGATCGCAACGGCCGCCCGCCCGGGCTCGACGTGCGCCGCCTTTGGATCGTGCGTCCGGAGAGTTGTGACGCGCCCGAGGGGCCGACCTTCGGACCAAGTACCTACGTCTATGACGAGTCCGTTCTCCTACGGAGTTGGCTTGCGCTTTCCAATCGGCAACGATTCGTCCTCCCCACCGACATCGAGCCGCTCGTCGAATCGGTCTACGCGCCGCCGCTGGGTGATGCGGGACTTTCCCCTCAAGTCGCTGCACGCCTATTGGAGCTCGATCAAGCTCGGGAGAACCAGGAGCGCAGCGATGCCGCCAACGCGGACCGCCGCGAGCTTCCCCACCCGGCCAATACGAACCCGTTCGGTAATTTTTCCGTTCGGTTCGACGACGAGGACCCCAAGATCCATTCCGAGAACCGCGCGCTCACCCGTCTCGGCGAGCAGAGCGTCAATGTAGTCCCTGTCGTCACGCGCGGCGCCCGGCTCGTGCTCGCGAACGATCCCAGCAAGGACGTTAACGTCAAAACCGACGAGCTTCTCTTCACGGAGGTCTTGGCCATTGCGCGCCAGGCGCTTTCGCTCAGCCACAAGGCGGTCGTCATGGCACTCGTGCGCGAGGACCCTCCGCGCTGCTTCCAGCGCTCCGGCCATCTCCGTTATCATCGTTTGCTTCATTTGGACGATGCCGGCGAGGCGGTCGTCGGCGGAACGCAGCTTCGCCTCGACCCCGAGCTCGGTCTCGTCGTCGGGGATCTTCAACCGCTCGCGGACCCGAGCTGACGTTGCCTCAGCGACCCTGGAGAGGCCATGGAGGAACAAATCCGCTACGACCTATTGCACGAGCCGTGGATCCCTTGCGAGCGTCTCGATGGCTCGCGCGTCCTCGTCGGGATCGAGGATGCGCTCGTGGAAGCCCACACGTTTGCCGCGGTCCACGACGAGTCGCCGCTCGTCACGGCGACCGTGCACCGGCTGCTTCTCGCCATTCTCCAACGGGTCTTTCTCCCGCGGACAATGGATGACTGGATCGCACTCTGGGAGGCCACATCGTTCGACGCCGCGAAGGTGCGTGCGTACCTGACCAAATGGAAGGACCGCTTCGATCTCTTCCATCCCGAGCGGCCGTTCTTGCAGGTAGCGAATTTGACGGAAGTGCTGCGCAAGGAGAGAGGCAGCGATCCGAAGGTCAGCGAAGCCTATCGCCTTGCGATGGAGCAGTCACCGCATTCAAAGAATGACATGCAGCTCTTCGAGCCGCTCCCTAACGAGCCGAATATCGATCCCCAGCGCGCCGTCTTCGCGCTCCTCGGCTTCCTCGCCTTCGCCGCGGGGGGTACCATCGATAACGAGGGCCCCTGGAGCGGGGGCAACTTGCGGAGC
>JBAULD010000195.1:0-8801 GCA_049578005.1 Polyangiaceae bacterium | reverse complement strand
TTTCAATATTACGCAGACCATCCCTCTTCCGCTTTCGGTCACGGGCAACGGGACGTACGGATACGATAGTCGTGTGTCGGGGGTGCGGCTGGGCCTGGGCAATGCGCCGAACACCCTGGAATGGTTTCCCATCGACGACGGATCGCAGTACGCGACGATGTACGGCAACCAGGGCCAAATGCACAACTACTCGTTTACGACCGAACTTCACACCGTCTTCGTGTACAACGGCGGCGAGACGTTCTCGTTCAGCGGCGACGACGACACGTTCGTCTTCATCAACAAGACCCTCGCGATCGACCTCGGCGGCGTGCACGTCCGGACGGTCGGAACCGTCGCTCTCGATACGCTGGGCCTGACAAAGGGCAATCAGTACCCGCTGGACGTTTTCAACGCCGAGCGGCGGATGATCGAGTCCAACTTCTCGTTCACGACGACGGTCAAGATCCAGCCGGCGGCCCAGTGAGCGAGCGGGCGGGAGGTCGCTACGACCCCAACGGCACTTTGTCTGGGGTAGGCTCGGCGGAGTGACCCGCCACGAGCAGCTCGTTGCCGACATTCGGATCGAATTTCCGGACTTCGAAATCCTGCCGAAGCGGTCGAGTCGCCTTCAGCGCGCGATCGCGGTCGTGCTGTACGCCGTCACACTTGGCGGCCAGCGCCACTACCTCACGCGGTACCATACCGTGCTGTTCGGAAAGCTCTACGTCCCCGACTCCTGGGAAGCAATGGGCGACGACGATCGCTATGTGCTGCTGCGACACGAACGCGTGCATCTCCGCCAGCTCCGGCGCATGGGGCAGGTCAGGATGGCCCTCGTCTACCTCGTTCCTTTCTTTCCGCTGTTTCTCGCGTGGGGTCGCGCGCGTATCGAGTGGGAGGCGTACGTCGAGACCATCCGCGCGACGGCTGAGGTTCGAGGTCTCGATGCCGCCAGGGCATTGAAAGAAGAAATCGTACGACGCTACGTTGGACCCGACTACGGTTGGATGTGGCCCTTTCCAGCCGCGATCGGGCGCTGGGTCGACGAGGTCCTCGAAAACCTGGAAAGGGCCTGACGGGGGGGAGGTCGTGGCGACGGCCATCGGACGAGGTCTCGAGACTCTGCTAATGCCTGGTGCCAGAGGATGGCCGTCGTCGGAATCGACCTCGGAACGACCAACACCGTTGTAGCGTGCGTACGCGGCGAACGGGTGCAAGTCCTTGCGGACGAGCTGGGTAGGCGATTGCTGCCGAGCGTCGTTTCCTTCCCGCAGACCGGCGGCGTGTTGGTCGGGCAGCCAGCCAAGGACCGAAGAGTTCTCGACGCGAAGAACACCATCGCGAGCGTCAAGCGGCTCATCGGGCGCGCGTGGGACAGCAACGAGATAGCGCGCGCCCGGCGGCGGTTCGCGTTCGAGCTCAAGGAGGGGCCGGAGCACGGCCCTCTCATCGTGGTTCGGGGCGAAGAGCACACGCTCTCCGAGATCAGCGCATTCGTCGTGGAGCGGGCGAAGAAAATCGCGGAACGCGCGCTGGGCGAGGCGGTCGATCGCGCGGTCATCACGGTCCCCGCGCACTTCAACGAACTACAGCGGGCAGCGACGAAGGTCGCGGGTCGCGTCGCCGGACTCGAAGTCCTCCGCATCATCAACGAGCCCACAGCCGCCGCGCTCGCGTACGGACTCGGGCGATCGGCTCAGGAGCGCGTCGCTGTCTACGATTTCGGCGGGGGAACGTTCGACTGCACGCTGCTCCAGCTGTCGGGCAACGTCTTCGAGGTGCTCGCCACGGCCGGCGACTCCTTTCTCGGCGGCGACGACCTCGACATCGCGATTGCCGAGCGCATGGCCGATTCGTTTCTTCGCGCCCATCGCTTCGATCCACGGAGTGACGCCCAAGCGTTCGAGCGCCTGAGCGTCGCGGGTGAGAAGCTGAAACTCGAGCTCTCGTCGACCGAGCGCGCCCTGGTCAATCTTCGCGAAGCTCCGAGCGGGGTTGGGAGCCCGAGGTTCGACCTGGACTTCGCGATGACCCGCGCAGAGCTGGAAGCGCTCGTGACCCCGCTGGTGGAGCGCACGTTTGCGGTTTGCGAAGAGGCTCTCACAATCGCCCAGCTCCCGGTGAGCGCGTTCGACAAAGTGATCCTCGTCGGGGGCTCGACGCGTATCCCGCTCGTACGACGTCAGGTCGAGCGGTTCTTCGGCTCGCCGCCGCTGGACCGCGTCAATCCGGACGAGGTGGTCGCCATCGGCGCGGCGGTGCAAGCCGCGGCGCTCACCCAGGGTAAGTCGCGCCGCGACATTCCCCCAGCCCCCATTCCGGGCGCCCGTACCCCGCGCCCGCCATCGCAGGCGCCGTCGGGCCTCGTCGAAGAAGACGTGACGGTCTCCACGGACATGACTGCGCTCCTGGCGGAGCGCGAAAAGAGAGACCGAGTACGGCAACCACCGGCGGCCCCGGATCTGACGCCCGTGCTGGTCGACGTCACACCGCGAGCGCTCGTCGTCGAGACCGCGGGCGGATGGTGCGACGTCATCGTGCCCCGCAACTCGAAAATCCCCTGCGAGCGCATACGAGCCTTTGCGACCTCCACGGACGGGCAGACGTTGGTCCGGGTGCGCGTCGCGCAAGGCGAAGACGCGATGTTTCGCCAGAACACCTACCTGGGTGAGGTCGAGCTCTCAGGGCTTCGCGCAGCGCCGCGGGGGCAAGTGACCATCCAAGTCCGATTCGAAGTCGACGAGAGCGGAACGCTACAGGTGTTCGCAACGGACGTGTCGACCGGGAAAGAAGCCTATGCGATGTTGCAGCTGGTAGGAATCGCCGGTTTGGAAAGCGTGGCGCGTATGCGGGCGCGGAGGGCGGCCCTGCCCGAGAGCACCTGACTCCTTTTGCGGGAGCGATCGGCCGACGAGCGCGCTATGGAACCCTCCGGGCAGCCATGTCGAGATCGGGAGAAGCCATTTACGCTTGGCTGCGAGTGCTCGAAGACCTCACGTACTACGAACTCTTCGGAATCGCGTCCGAGTCCGGTACCGACGAGGTGCGCAAAGCCTTTCACGAGTTTTGTGACACGTTCCACCCGGACCGACACATGGCTCGGTCCGCCGGGGAGCGCCAGGCGCTGTCGGTCATCTTCAAGCGTGGAACCGAGGCCTACGTTGTGCTCACCGACCCTGGGCTACGGGGTCAATATGACGCCCAGCTCGCGGTCCGACCCGGAGGTCAGCCGCAACGCATGAGCTTTTCGCCGCTCTCTCGACCGCCGTCGACGCGAAGTCCCAGCGGATCGGCGCTCGACGACGCAGCGCGCACGACCTCGGCTCGGCCGTTCGCGCGCCGTGCGGAAGAGCTGATGCGCAGTGGCGACTTCCGCCAGGCCAAGCTGCAACTCGTTATGGCCAACCACAGGGATCCAGGTAACGAAACGCTGCAGGCGGCCCTCCGCGACGTCGAAGCCAAGTGTTCTCATGAAGACGGTAGGGCAAGAAGGAAAAAAGGCTGACGGACGAGGACTACCTGGCTCGAGGGGCGGGGCGTGCCTCGTCCGCCTTGATTGAATAGCGGACGAGCGCGCGCAAAACGTCATTTCGCTCCACGTTCCCGATGACGCTCTTCAGATCCTCGTACACAGTGGGGTCCACGAGCAGAGCGCCGAGCGTGCCCTTGCCCTGGCGAAGATCCCCCACGATCGCCCGCAGATCGTCGCTCATGGCGTTCAGATTCCCGATGACGTGCTGCGAGGAACTGTCGCCGTAGAGCAGCGCGTGCGCCAACCCGTTCCCCTCCCGGATCGCGCGCAAGTCCGCGTGCAGCTCGGACATCGTCCCGAGGGCGTCCTTGGACAGCTCGCCGTCGTAGACGAGGGCGTGCGCGATTCCAGGCCCCTGGCGCAGCTGCTTCGCGAAGTCCTCGGCATCGGCGAGGACGCCGTCGAGGCGGGTGGAGGCCTCATCGAGGTGAACGAGCAACTGGCCGAATTCGTCGGCCTCGCGGTGGTCGAAGAAGAGTCGGTGCACGGTGCCGTCCCCGTGGACGGTGGCGTCCAGAAGGGAGTGTAGATCCGCCATCGAGCCCTTGATGTCGGCAGCGAATTTGGGGTCACCGAGCGCCTGCGCGAGGGGTGCGATCCGTTCGATCGCGTCGGCGGTCACCGCGGCCACCTTGTTCGCGAGCGCCAGGACGTCGCTCGGTTCTTCGGACGTGACGAGACGCGCCGGGTCCTGAGCGGGCGCCTCGGGCGAGCCTACGGTGAGCTCGATCATCTTGTCGCCGAGCAAGCCTTTGTTGACCACGTGCGCGATGGAGTCGGTCCGGATGCGGGGGCATTCCTTCTTTGAGATGGCCATCGAAACGAAGACCCGCGCGTCGCCCGAATTGTTGCTGTGGTCGACGCTCGTTACGCCGCCGATGTCGAGGCCGCCCATGCGCACCGGTGCCCCGGGTTTGAGACCCGCGACGTCGTGAAACGCGGTCCGGTATTGGACTTTGGACTGCCACAGGCCGCGCGTGTCGCCGATGAGAAACACTCCGACCATCGTCAGCGCGAGCCCCAGGATGACGAAGAGACCGACCTTCAGCTGCCGCGTCATGAGTCCTCACGTGGGTTATGGAGCCGCCGTCACGACGACGCAAGCAACGATGCCACGTCCTCGGTCTCGGGCGCGTGCCCTTCGATGAAGTTTCGCACCGCCACGTTGGTCGTGCTGCGGAAATCTTCCTTGCTGCCCACGAGCAAGATGGATCCTTTGCCGATCATGGCCAAGCGGTCGGACACGCTGAACGCAGTCCCCATATCGTGCGTGACGACGACGCTCGTCAGCTTGAGCGATCGCTGAATGCCCTTGATGAGATGATTGATGCGCGCGGTATTGATCGGATCGAGCCCGGTCGTGGGTTCGTCGTACAAGATCACTTCGGGCTGGAGGGCGAGCGTACGGGCCAGACCCACGCGCTTCTTCATGCCGCCGGAGAGATCGCTCGGGCGCATCGACTCGATGCCCGGAAGGCCGACGAGGCCCAGCGCTTGCTCGACGCGGGCGTCGATCTCCGGTCCGGACATCGTGTTCCAGAACTGCTCACGAAGCCCGTAGGCCACGTTCTCGCCGACGCTGAGCGAGTCGAAGAGCGCCGCGCCTTGAAACAGGTAGGCGATGCGACGGCGCACGTGGGTCAGCTCCGCGTCATTCATCTTCGCCACGTCGCTGCCGTCGAAGAGGATTTGACCGGCGTCGACGGTCAAAAGGCCGATGAGCATCTTCAACATGACGCTTTTGCCGCCGCCCGATGCGCCGAGAACCGTCAATGTTTCGCCACGACGGATGTCGAGGTTCAGGTCCGAGAAGATCGTTTTCGGTCCGAAGCTCTTCCGAACGCCGATGTATCGAATGATCACCTCGCCGAGTTCGCCGCCCGTCGCGTCGGGGCTGGGGGTCATGGGGGGATCCTAGCCGTACTTTCGAGCAGAGGCGTGGTCGCACGCGATGGAAAGAAACGCCAAGCTCGCCAGGGACGCCAAGGTCAGAGAGAGGAGCGCGGGCGTCAGGAAGGCACAACGAGGGCGAGACGCATTTCGACCGCGTCGCCGCCTTTCCACGAGTCGCGGCGAAGAACGCCGGCCACGCTGGCGTGCGTACCCAGCCGCGACGAGAGGGCCCCCATCTCGGGACCGAAGCAGGAGAGTGGCGTCCCTTGCACGTCGATCCAGAGGCGCAGATGGCCCCCGCGCACCTCCCGCGTGCCGAGTACTCGGGCGCGGTCGATGGCCACGTTCGGCGCGGGATTCGAGTGTCCGCACGGCTCGAAACGGTCGAGGTCGACGACCACCCGGGCGGGCGCATCCCCTTCCTCGAGGCGCCCATCGGCGTCGAAGGGCCTTTCTGCATCAGGCACCCCCATCGCTTCGCAAGCGGCGCAGAACCGGTCGCGAAAGCTCTCGACGCGTGCGCTCGCGACTTCCACACCCGCCGCCGCATGGTGCCCGCCGAATCCGATGAGGGCGTCGCGGCACTTCGCGAGCGCATCGTAGACCGAAAAGCCTGCCGGTGCGCGTGCCGAGCCGCGTCCGGCGGCCCCATCGAGGGCGATGACGATGGCCGGCTTCCCGAAGCGCGAAGCGAGGCGCCCGGCCACGATTCCGACGACCCCCGGGTGCCAACCCTGCTTGGCGAGCACGATCGCCGGCAGACGAGCAAGGGCCGGGTCGGAGAGCGCTTCGAGCGCCTCGGCCAATACCGCGTTCTGAATCTCCTTTCGACGCGTCGACTGCTCTTCAATCTCTCCCGCGAGACGCCGGGCTGCCTCGTCGTCTTTCGCGAGAAGCAGCGATAGCGCCAGGTCCGGTTTGTCGAGCCTCCCGGGAGCGTTGATTCTGGGTGCGAGGCGGAAGGACACGTCTTCCCCGGTGATCGGGCCCCTGCTGAAGCCGGCGATCTGCGCCAGCGCGCGCGTCCCCGGCCGTCCGCTACGCGCGAGCAGGCCGAGTCCGGCCCGTACGAGAGCGCGATTGTCGCCGTCGAGCGGAGCAACGTCGCCGATGGTCCCGATCGCGACGAAGTCGAGCCATTGCCGCATGTCGAGCGGGACACCGAGCGCCGCGCGCACACCGGCCCCCATCGAAAGAGCCAGGCCGACCGACGCGAGGCCCTTGTAGGCGAAGTTGCACTCCGGGCGGTGCGGATTGAGGAAGGCGAGCGCAGGGAGGGGCGCGTCGGGGACGCGGTGGTGGTCGATGACGACCGCGTCGACGCCAGCGCGACGCACGGTTTCGAGGCGGTCGTGATCGCTCGACCCACAATCGCACGTGACGAGGAGCGTGGCGCCGGTCGCCAAAACGCGCGCGAGCGCCTGCCCGGACAGTCCGTACCCTCCCCCAAATCGGTCGGCGAGCTCGGTGGCCACGTCCGCGCCGAGCGTCCGAAGAACGTCGGACAGCAAGGCGGCGGCCGTGACCCCGTCTGCGTCGTAGTCGCCGAAGACGCAGATACGTTCTTTTGCGCGCACTGCCCGGGCCACCCGTTCGACCGCCTCGCTGCGGTCTTTCATCGCTTCCGGAGGGGTCAAGTGCGCGAGCCGCGGATCGAGAAACCGCGCCGAGTGTTCGGGCGCGGAAAGACCACGGCCAACGAGGATGTTGGCTGCGGTCCGCGTCAGCGACAGCGCCCTCGCGAGTTCCCTGGCGTCCTCGCCAGAGACTGGCGGCAACCGAAGCATGGTCCGTTCACCAAGAGCGCGAGCGGCGCGCGGAGTCAATCTTGATACGCTGTGCGCATGCCATCCCCCGTCGATTCCGTCCGCCCCGCTCTCATGCTCGACGCGAACGTCATTCTTCTGGGACTGTCCACCGCCGCGCTGACCGCCGCCGGCACCTTCTTTCAGAAAGTGAACGGCGTGCGAGTCGGGAACGCCTTTCTCAGCGGGTGGCTGCTCCTGGCAGTGATCTGCTTCTTCCCGACGTTCGTGATCACCAACAAGGTATTCTTGGCCGGAGGCAAGATGTCCTTGTTCGTGCCTGCCACAGCGGCCGCGTACGTGTTCTCGATGCTGGTCGGCCGGTTCTATTTCGGCGAAGAAGTCTCGTACAACCGGTGGTTCGGCTGCGCGCTGATCGTCGCCGGCGTCGGCATCGTCGCTCGCGGATGAACGGAGCTACGCGCTTCGCCGTGGCAGCGAAGCCGCCAGAAGGTCGGGAGGGAGTTGGACGAGAGAGACCCTTACGTCGGCCCGGCCGCGCGCTGCTCGAAAGGCCCTCGATCCGTGGGCCGCTTCGAGGCACGAGACTGATCTTGCGCGCGCCTGGCCATTCTCGTGTCGATCCACTCCGTGAGCGGCGCCGCGACGTAGATGCTCGAGTACGTGCCGGCGACGATGCCAACGACGAGCGCGAGCATGAAGTCTTTGATGACGCCCGTTCCGTAGACGAAAAATGCGAGCACGCTGAGCGTCGTCAGGCCCGACGTCAAGATGGTGCGCGAGAGCGTCTCGCTCACGCTGAGGTTGATGATTCGCGCGAACGACTTCCCGCGATGCTTGCCGAGATTCTCGCGGATACGATCGTATACGACGACCGTGTCGTTCATGGAATAGCCCACGACGGTGAGCACCGCCGCAATCGTCGATAGCGTGATCTCTTTGTGTAAGAGCACGAAGACGCCGATGACGACCATGGCGTCGTGAACGCAGGCGACGATGACCCCGGGCGCAAACCGGAGGTCGAAACGGAACGCCAGATAGAGCATGATGAAGACGATGGCGATGGCCACGGCGTTGCGCGCGCTGTCGCGCAATTGTTTGCCCGCCTTCGGCCCGACCCACTCCACGCGCAGCGCCTGGTCGGGCACGACGTCCGCTCCGAGCTTCGATTGCAGGCGCTCGATGAGCTGATCGCCCTTGCTGAGCAGTTGGATTTCGACACGCCGGTCGCGCGGGTTCAGGACTTGAGGATTGGTCGCGCTGGCGCGGAGAGCCACCCCAGGAACGCTCGCGATTTGCGCCTTGATTTTCGCAAGGTCCGGATCGACGTCGTAGCGCGTACTGATCTTGTCGCCCCCGGCGCTGAACTTGACCTCCGTCGCCCGGGCGTCCTCGGGACACTTCGACGGATCGCTCAAGGGTGCGGACGGATCGTCCACGTAGCAGAGCGCCCCTCGCAGGGCGTCTTTTTCGTGCTCGGTGATCGCGCTCACGTCCTGGACACGGATGAGAAAGTGGTTCGCGTTGTTCGGGTCGACGACCTGCACGACGTCGGGGTTCTGGAAGCCAGCCGCTTCCACGGCCTGACGAACGGATCCGGCGTCCACCGGTTTGTTGAAGGCGATTTC
>JBAULD010000194.1:0-20191 GCA_049578005.1 Polyangiaceae bacterium | reverse complement strand
CAGACCGCGCTGGCCGAGAAGATGGGTCTGCACGTGCAGGTCGTGAACGGGATCGTTCAAGGACGCCGGGCCGTTACGGCCAAGACTGCGCTGCTCCTGGCTAAGGCGCTCGACACGACCCCGCAGTTCTGGCTGAACCTGCAGAACGCCTGCGATCTCTGGGAGGCCGAGCGCGAGCTCGCAAAGGCGAGGAGGGCGGGAGCCCAGTGAGGGTGAACCGGACAGCGCTCTCCACCAGACCCGCTTAAGGAGGATACCAGCCAGCCATGCCCCGACCTCGGACCGGCTACGTCGAACCCCACCGTCGCGCCAGTGGCGCGGTCTATTTCCTGGCGTGCATCCGCCTCGCGGATGGGTCTAAGGAGCGCGTAAGGGTGCCCCGGTCCTACTCCACGCCATCGGGTGGCAGGACAGCGCGTGAGCGGGCCGACCTGTACGCGGAGGCTCGCCAAGAGCGGGAGGACGAGACAGGCGAGCTGCTCGCGAAGCGCAACGAGCGGCGCGCCGAGAAGGCCAGGCATTGCGAAGAAGAGCAGGGCGAGACCTGCGCGCAGTATTTCCGTCGCTTCCTCGAGCACCGAGCCGCGGCCGGCAAGGTCCGGCGCCTGCGCGATCTTCGGAGCGCGTGGGACGTCTGGATCGCGTCGAGGATCGGGCGCAAGCCCATCGCGAGCCTCACACGCGACGACGTGGAGGATGTGCGTGACGCGCTCGATTGCGCGGTCGCAGCAAGAAAGCGAGAAGGGGGGCGAGCGGGGTTGAGCGGCGCCCGGGCGCGCAACGTGTGGAGCGTGCTCACCTCCTTGATGAAGGAGGCATGCACATCGAAGCGCCGCGATCTGCGCGTCCGGGCGGACAATCCCTGCACGACGGTGCAGCCGCCCGACAAGACGGACGCCAAGACGAAGACGTTCATCTACCCGATGGAGTTCCTCAAGCTCGTGTCCTGTGAGGAGGTTCCGGTCGCCTGGAGGCAGCTCTACGTGGTGGCTTGTTACCTGTACTTGCGTCCGGGGGAGCTCCGCGCACTCCGGTGGTCCGACGTGGACTTCGATGCCGGGGTCATCCACGTGACCAAGGCGTACGATGAAGATTCCCAAACCACCAAGCCGCCGAAGACCCGAAACGGGGTGCGGGACGTCCCCATCCCGGCCGCGCTCGTCCCTCTGCTCAAGGTCATGCGAAATCGGGCGGCCGACGACGGCGCGCCCGTGATGCCCCTGATGGCGGAGCGGAGCGAGAACCTTCGGTCGATCTGGATGCGCAAGCACCTGGCTCGGGCGAAGGTCACTCGCTCGCGTCTCACCGAGCAGAGCGCGACGACGATGAAGGTCAACTTCCGGACGTGGCGCGACACGGGCATCACCTGGCTCGCTCTTGCGGGCGTGGACGTCGCGAAGATGCAGCGCCGCGCCGGGCACGACACAATCTCCACGACGCTCGGCTACGTGAAAGTGGCCGAAGACCTCTCGGGCAAGATCGGCGAGCCGTTCCCGCCGCTACCGGTCGCGCTGCTGACCGCTCAGCCGAACGGCCCCTCGCCGATACCTCGCAAGCCCGCGAAAACACATGCTCCGGCATCCGAGTTTAGCCCAGGTCTAAACTCACCCCCCCAAATTGGGCCTGAATTTGCGGAGAGGGCGGGATTCGAACCCGCGGCAGGCTTTTGACCTGCGCCCGCTTAGCAAGCGGGTACCTTCGGCCTCTCGGTCACCTCTCCCGGGAGCGGCGCGGGAAACTGCCATCAAATCGTGTCCGAGACAAGTCCGGCCGCTCGGGCCCGCGCCCCACGGCGTGACATTGTCACGCCCACAAGGTCACCCCGCAGCGGGTATCTTCTGCGCACTGCCCCGCATGCGCCGATCCCAGACGACGGTCATCGCTGCGCTCCTCGTCGCGTACGGGAGCTTCTATCTCTGCCGTGCCAACGTCGACGCGGCCCTCCCATTTCTCGCCCGGGAGGGCCACGACAAGACGAGCCTCGGGCTCCTTTCGTCCGTCGCCACGGGCACTTATGCCATCGGCAAGATTGTCCTCGGCGCAACGGGCGACGCGCTCGGCGGCAGCCGGCTCATGCTGGCCGCCATCGCCGGATCGGTCGTCTGTTCGCTCGCGTTCGGGGCATCGCACCTCTTGGTGTCGTTCGTCGTCCTCGCCGCGGCAAACCGCTTTTTTCAGTCCGGTGGATGGCCGGGGCTCGTACACACGGTGTCGCAGCGATTCGAACCCGCGCGGCATGGGCTCATCATGGGGATTCTGTCGACGAGCTACGAGCTCGGGAACGTGTGCGCGCTCCTTCTCTGTGGACTGGTCGCCCGGTGGGGATGGCGCGCGCTCTTCGTCGTCAACCCACTCCTTCTCGCGGTCGTCGGGGGCGCCGCGGTCCTGTCGCTCCCGAGCGAGCCGTCCGACCGTGCGGCGTCGATCGGTACCGGAACCGCGTCCGCCCGCCCCCCGCGGGAAGCGCTATCGCAGGTGCTCCCTCACCTCTTCCAGAGCGGAGCGTTCTGGACGGCGATCACGCTGAGCGCGCTCCTGACGTTCATACGGATCGGCTTTCTCACGTGGACGCCTACGTTCTTGTCCGAGATTTCCCTCGCGACCCAGAGTGGCGGAATCCCGGGGGCTATCGTCAAGAGCGCGCTCTTTCCTGCCGCGGGCGTGATCGCCGCGCCGTGCTTCGGGGTTCTCAGCGATCGACTCGGCCCGGGCAGGCGCGCACCTCTCATGGCCGCGTCACTTACAGTCGTCGTCGCCCTCGTCCTGTTTCTCGCGCACGGCGGCGTGCGAGCGCCGCTCGGCGCCGCGATGCTCATCGCTGCGATCGGACTCTTCCTGCTCGGTCCGTACTCCCTGCCGGCGGGCGCCCTTGCCCTCGACGCGGCAGGGCGTCGCGGGCCCGCGACGGCGGCCGGAATCATCGACGGCGCTGGGTACATCGGCGCGACCGCGTCGGGATCGCTGCTCGGTGCCATCGCCGATCGATCGGGTTGGTCCGCCGTCTTCGATGTCGTCGCGGGGGCAGCTCTTCTCGCGACCCTAATCTCGGCCCGCTGGGCGCTCGCCGTCGGGCGACGCAGAGCGTCGCGCGTTCGCGCTCTGCATTCGCTGAGCTAGCCTCGGCCCGTCGCACGATGCTTCGTCTCGTTTATTCGAACCGCACCGAAGAGCTCCTGGCCGAGCTTGCGGCCCGAGTCGCCGCGCAGCAAAGGGCGGGAGGAGCGCTCGCTCCCGTGCGCATCGTGGCGGAGAACTCGACGGTCGCGAATTACTTGCGCCTCGGCATCGCGCGGGAGGTGGGAGTCGCCGCCAATCTGCAGACGACGCTCATCACCGGATTCGCCGCCGATGCGATCGCACAGGCGCTCCAAGCTCGCGTCGCCGACGCGGAGGCCATCGAAGCGATGGCGTTGACTCTCCTGCTCGATGAGTCCTTCGTTGTCCATTCCGACCTTTCGCCCGTACGCGAGCATCTGGCGGCGGGAAGGTCCAGCGAGGCGGCGGACGTGCGCCGAGTGCAGCTCGCGTCGCGCCTCGGTCGGCTCTTCGAGGAGTACACCTACTCCCGGTGCGAGATGCTCGACGCTTGGTCGCGAGGCACGACACTCGGCGGGCGATATGCCGAGCCCGAGCAGTGGCAGCGCCGAATATGGATCGCCATGTTCGGCGACGGGGGGCTCTCTCGCCCACGAGGCCTCCTGCCGCTGCACCAAGCCGTCGCCGCGCTACCCGTCGCGGCGTCCCTGGCGCCGGCCGTCCACGTCTTCGGTTTCGCGCACTTGGCCCCCGTGTTCCACGACCTCCTTCAGCGCGTCGCGCGGGTGGGCGACCTCGTCATCTACTCGCTCAGTCCCTGCGAGGGGTTTTGGGAAGACTTCGATCGGCGCGACCCGGCGCCGCTCCGGCTCTGGGGGCGTCCGGGCCGCGAGCACGTGCGAGCGCTCAACGCGGCAGCCGCGTTCGATCACGACGACCGCTTCGTCGAGCCGGAGGGCGACTCCCTCCTGGCGGCGCTGCAGCGCGATCTGCTGCGCCGCGTTCCCGTCGGCGCTCAGGCGACTTCGAGCCCCTCTCGGATGAGCGACGAAAGCATCGTCATCCTCGAGCACGCGAGCGTTCGGCGCGAGATCGAGGCGGTGGCGAGCGAGATCTGGCGTCTTCTCGAGCGAGACCCGACGCTCCGATTCGACGACGTCGCCGTGCTCGTCTGCGACTCCGACGCCCGCGAGTATCTCGCGCACCTGCCTTCGGTGTTCCGCGAGGCCCACGACATTCCTCTGCAGCTGGTCGACGTCGGCGCGGGAAGTGAGGGCGGCGTCACCGAGGCGGTGGAACTCCTTTTGGCACTGCCGCTCGGTCGATTCACACGCCAGGAACTTCTGCGTCTCGCGGTACACCCGGCCGTCGTCGCGTCGCTCGACGGCGTCGACCCGAGCCGCTGGCTGAAGTGGTGCGATTCGCTGGGCATCGTCCACGGTGCGGACCGAACGGATCACGAGGACACGTACATCGAGCGCGATATTCTCAACTGGGACCAGGGCCTGCGGCGCTTGGCTCTGGGCGCGTTCATGGCCGGTGACCCGAGCGGAGAGCGGCGACCGTTCGAGATGGGAGCGGACTCGTACCTGCCGCACGAAGTCGCCGCCTCCGACATCCGCGATGCGGCGGCCTTCGGGCTTCTCGTCCGGTCCCTCGTGGCCGACGCGCGTTTCGTTCAGGCGGCGGTGCTCCCTATTCGGCGGTGGGCCGCACTTCTGAGTGCGCTCGTCGACACGTACGTGGCGCCGACGAGCGACGCGGAAGCGGAGCGACTCGCTCGCTGCTTGCGGCGCCTTCACGCGATGGGCGAAACAGACCTGGGCGGCCGAGCGATCCCGTACCGCGTCGCGTGCGAGCTCGCGCGCGAGCGGATTGCGTCGTTGGATCGAGGGCGGGGAAGCGAGGGCGTCGTCGTGTCGCGCCTGACGTCCGTGCAGCCGATCCCGTTTCGAGTCGTTTTCGCGTGCGGCATGGGCGAAGGGCGATTTCCCTCGGCCGACTCCGAAGATCCGCTCGATCTGCGGCGCGCCCAGAGGCGCCCCGGGGACGTCACGGCGCGCGATCGCGATAACTACGCCTTCCTCGAGCTCGTGCTCGGCGCGCGCGATCGCCTCTATCTCTCCTATGTCTCGCGCGATCCGCTGACGGGCGACCCGCTCGAGCCGTCCTCGGTCGTCCAGGAGCTCCTCCACTCGTTGGGCCATGGCTACCTCGCCGATTCATCCGCGCTACGGCGCCGCCATCCCTTGCGTCGTTGGGATCCGAGTTATTTCTCCGAGCTGTTCGAGCAGGATCGCGAGTCCTCGCCGAAGCTCGGGACGATGTGCCTTCCGGGAGCGCGCGCCGAAGCTCGGACGCTCGCTCTGCGTCGCAGCATGGAGGCCCACGGTCCGGCCGCCGATCGCGACCGAGTCGAGCAGCTCGCGGCGACGGACGATTCGTGGGCCGCGCTCGCGCGCCACTTGGGCATCGCGCCGCCGCCCGCGGCCGCGCCGTCACGGGAATCACGCGCGGTCGTTCCGATGTACGCGCTCGTGAAGTTCCTCGAGTTTCCGCTCCAGGGGTGGGCGAGGTTTCGCGTCGGCCTCGACGAGCGTGAGGACGTGGACGTCCTCGCGCGCGAGGACGAGCCCTTCGAGACCGATCGGCGCGACGAGACGCTGCTCCTGCGCAGCATTTTGCACGCGTCGGTGGAGCGCGGATCGATCGAACGGGCCTACGACGAAGTCGTCCGCGACCGCGAGCTGCGCGGAAGCGGACCGTCGGGCGTGTTCGCGCAAGGCGAGCGCGTCGGTCATCTGCACACGCTCGAAACGTGGAGAAAGGAGCTGGCCGCTCAGCAGGTGACGCTCGACTCGATCGAAGTCCATCGTTTCGGCCGCGGCGGCGAGCACTCGGCGGCCGACCACGTGCACCCGCCTCTCGTCATCGAGCTCGATATGCCAGATTCCGCCGGCGTCACGCACATCGTGCGTGCGGAGATCAGCGGCCGCTCGCTCCCGATGGGTGGTGAGGCCGCGGGCGCTTCGATCACGCTCTCTCACCGAGGCGTGAACGAGAAACAGACCGAGTGGGCCAAGGCCGACCGGCAGCGCGCGATGCTGCGGGCGTTCGTCGACCACGCGGTCCTCTCGGCGTCCGGCGTCCGGGACGGCCAATCCCACGAGTCGCTCGTCGTCGTTGCAACGCCTGAAGAAGCGATCACCGACCGCGTCCGGTTCGATCCCCTGTCGCGTGGGGAGGCGACCGTATGGCTCCGCAACCTCGTTCGCGAGCTGCTCGGAGCGCCGCACGCCTATTTTTTCCCCGCGGAGGCGGTACTCGCCTGGCACGACAAAGATCCCCGCGGGGCGCTCGTGGCTCGGCTCGAGGCCGCTCGGGACCTGATGGGCGACGGCGAGGGGCCGATGGCGTTGCGCTCCGCGTACGGGCCGGTGCCGCGACCGCAGGCGTACCCCCTGCCGGACGAAGCCGCCGCACGCGCGATGTCCACTCGGCGCTTCGGGCTGCTCTTCGAGAAACGAAGGGAAGCGCGATGAGCGGAGTCCGTCGCGTCGCTCGGCCCGAGGTGCTCCGGCGAATTCCGCTCGACCGGTGCGCGGTCATCGAGGCATCGGCTGGGACGGGGAAAACCTTCACCTTGGAGCACCTCGTCGTCGAGTTGCTCCTGACCACCGAGGTGACGATCGATCGCATTCTCGTCGTCACGTTCACGGAGAAGGCGACGAACGAGCTCCGCGCGCGGCTACGGGCGAAGCTCGAGGAGCTCCGCTCGCGCGGTATCGAGGCACCGGAGCCCAACGGCGAGGCGGCCGACGATTTCTGGACGATCGACGATGCCGCGGGCGAAAAGCTCGACCGAGCGCTGCAGTCGTTCGACGGCGCTTCCATCACGACGATTCACGCGTTTTGTCAGCGCGTGCTCCGTGAGAACGCCTTCGCGAGCGGTCGCATGTTCAAGGAGCAGCAGGTCGACGGCAGGGACGCCTTCACGCGCGCCATGCGCGAAGCGATGCGCTGCGACATCGCCCGCGATCCCCATCGTTCGGAATGGCTCGAGGTCGCGCTCCGCAGCGGGTGGTCGGTCGAGGACATCGAGGAGCTCCTTTGGGCGTGCGTGAACTCGCGCGGCGATCTGCGACCAGCGCTGAATCCGAGGGCGCTCGCGGGAGCCCTCGACGCCTTCCCCGTCGACACCGCTCGCCGGCTCGAAGGGGCCGAGGAAATGCGCAAATGGGGGTTGCACGCGGCCACCGCGAAGAAGCTCGCGAGGTGCCTTTACGAGCTCGCAGGCGCTGTCGAGCGAGCCCGGAGCGCCGGCGGTCTCCCGTCGTACGTTCTCGAAGTCGAGGAGCTGTCCTTCGACCACCTCATCGCGAAATTGTCGTCGTCCGCGCCGCTTCCCGGTCCGACCGCCGACCTCGCTGCCGCCGCCCTCGCGCTCGCGCGGATGACGCCGACGTTCGCGTCCGGGCTCGCCCAGACGATCCTCTCGCCGGTCCGGGATGGGTTGGCGCGTCGGAAGAGAGAAGCGGGCCAATACGACTTCGACGACATGCTCGGCCTCGTAGCCGAAGCGCTGAAGGGTCCGCGCGCGCCCTCCCTGATCCAATCCATGCGCGATCGGTGGCGCTACGTGCTGATCGACGAGTTCCAGGACACCGACGAGACGCAGTGGTCGATCTTCCGACGCGGCTTCTTCGAGCACGCTCAGAGCAGCACTGTTCTCTATCTGGTCGGGGACCCGAAGCAGTCGATCTACCGTTTTCGCGGCGCCGACGTGTTCACCTACGTGCGTGCCCGCGACGAGATCACCGCGGAGCGCGGCCAGCAAGTCCTCCTCGACTGCAACTACCGCGCGACGCCTAGCCTCGTGGCGGCGAACAACTCCATCTTCGACCAGGCGGCCCCGCATCCGATTTTCACGGGACTCTTGGAGCATGCACCGCTGACCTGCGGGCGACCGGACCGGACGCTGGTCGACGGCGACGGACGACCGGTCTCTCCGGTACACGTGATGCGCTTTTCCGAGTCGGCCGACCGCGCGCTGCCGGCGCTGGGCGAGCACATCGGGCGCGAAATCATCGCCGTAACCGATCCGTCCCGTCCATGGAAGCTCGACGGCTGCGCCCTCGGCTACGGCGACTTTTTCGTCCTGACGCGTACCGCGCGCGAAGGACGGACGATCGGCGCCGCGCTTCGTAAAGTCGGCGTCCCATTCGCCTTCTACAAGCAAGACGGGCTCTTTCAGACCGACGAAGCCAAAGAAGTCCGTTCGTTGCTGCTGGCGATTGATGATCCGAACGTTCGTGCGCGGCGCCTAGCGGCGTGGCTCACGCCCTTTTTCGGCTTGCCGCTCGGCGACATCGAGAGGGCTCGAGATCTGCCGGGCGCACATCCGCTGGTCGCCCGTTTTCACGCTTGGAAGGCGCTGGCCGATGCCCGCGACTTCGATCGTTTGTTCGAGAGTGTGGTCGGCGACTCGGGGCTCGTACGCCGAGAGATATTCTTTGGCGACGGCGAACGCGAGCTCACGAACTATCTGCACATTCTCGAGCTCCTCCTGGAACACGCGTACCGAAGCCACGCCACGCTTCGCGATCTCGTGTACTTGCTCTCGGGGCTGATCGACCAGAAGCGCTTGCCGCTCGATCTCGAGGGGAGCGTCCAGCGGCTGGACAGCGAGCGGCGAGCCGTCCAGATCATGACCATCCACAAGTCCAAGGGGCTCGAGGCCCCGATCGTCTTCGTGGCCGGTGGCCTCTGGCAGGGGCGAGGCGACGAGGTGCACGTCTATCACCAGGGAGGGAAGCGCCTCGCGTGGGTCGGGTCCTTACACGACCCCGAGGTGGAAGCGTGCGTCAAAGCCGAGGAGCGCGAAGAGGAGCAGCGCCTCATGTACGTGGCGCTCACGCGCGCCATGGGGCGGCTCTACCTCCCGTACGCCGTGAACGAGCCCAAAGCTCTCGGCGAGCACTACGGCTTGGAAGCGAGAGCGCTTCGGGGAGCCTACGCCGCTGTCAACCGCCGCATCGCAGACATGCTGGAGTCCGGTCACCCCCTTTTGTCGGTCGAGGACACCGGCATCCGCGCCTCGTCGGTCCCGTCGGTTCCGGCGTGCCCGCAGGAGGACGCCTGGAGCCCCCCCCGAAGTCTGCTTCACGACGACGACGACCGCCCTCGATTCGACGATCTGCGGCGGCGGCGGGCGGGCGCTTTCGTCACCTCGTACACTCGGATGCGCGGCGAATGGTCGGCGCCTCGACGACCATTCGACGAAGCGCCCGGAGTGGTCGAAGCGGCCCCGGAGACCGAGCTGCGCGGCGCGCGCACGACCGGGGTGTTTCTCCACGAACTCCTCGAACGGATCCCGCTCGAGTCCTTTGCCGCATCTGCCGACTTCGACGTATGGCGTTCACGTTCCGACGTTGCGGCACTCTACGACGAGGCTTTGGCCGCGCATCGGATCGAGCGAACCCGGCGCGAGCATGCGGAGCGACTCGTGTGGTCGGCGTACACGACGGGCTTGTCTCTTCCCGACGGTCGGCGCGTCGAGCGCATCGCTGCGCTGCCGCGCGTCGTCCGCGAAATGGACTTCGTCTTTCCGATGCGAGAACTCGACGCGGAGCGTTCGGCGGATCGCGTCCGCGGCTACGTGCGAGGGGCCATCGATCTTGCATTCGACGTCGATGGGCGCACGTACTTCGTCGATTGGAAGAGCGACTCGTTGCCCTCGTACTCGCCGGAGGCGCTAGCGAGCCGGGTGCGCGACCACTACGAGCCTCAGGCTCAGCTCTACGCGGTCGCGATCGGCAAGCTCCTCGGCGTGCGCTCCGAGCTCGAGCACGAGGCCCGCTTCGGGGGAATGCTCTACTGTTTCTTGCGCGGGTTCGATGACGGCGGACGCGGGATCTGGTCCGCGCGCCCCGCCTGGAGCCAAGTGCAGGAGTGGGAGAGCGCCCTTCGAGCGCCCCGCCCAAGATCGGGAGGGGCGAGCTCATGACCATTCTCTCGGCCCTCGGCACGGCCCGCGCTCGGTTTCTAGAAGAGTGCGAACAGTCGGTCGGCGATACGCCCACCGTCGTGGACGAGGACGACTTCGAGGCGACATACCTGGGATGGGAGATCGCCCGCTGCGCGTCGGGACTTGCGCCGGAGGATGCGCGAGCGCTCGGCCTGCTCGCCGCCGCGTGCGTAGTCGCGATGCGTGCCGGGAGCACTCGCTTGCCGCTCGACGAAGCGCGCCTGTCGGCGGCGCTCGCGCCTCTTCGCGGAGCCGACGCTCTTCCAGCCCTGCGATCCATCGTGGAGCGCGCCCGTAAGGGCAACCCGGCAGATCCTGTCGTGGCCGTCGTGGGGTGTGCCGGCGAGCGCAAGCCTCTCTTGATCGAGGGCGACTGGTTGTACGCCGAGCGGATGCGCGCGCTCGAAGAGCGATTTTGTGCCCGGGTACGAGCCCGCCTGTCACGGACCGTCCCCGTGCGTGACGCGCGGGCGCTCGGCCGCGCGCTCAGCGCGATCGCGGCCGGTCCTCCCGCCCTCACCGAGGAGCAGAAGCGGGCCGTTCGTGGCGCCTTGGGCGCGCCGCTCGCGCTGATCACGGGCGGCCCCGGAACCGGGAAGACTACGATCGTCGTCGCACTCCTCCGCGCGCTGGCGTGGATGGGCGAGCCGATGGACGCGGTCGCGATCGCCGCGCCGACGGGCAAAGCCGCGCAGCGACTGAGAGATGCGATCGCGTCCGGTCTGGCGTCCGGGTCGCGTGACATCGCGCAATCCACGCTGTCGAGCATCGCTCCGGTGCCTCAGACGCTTCATCGGCTACTCGGTTGGTCGCCGGGGAATGGCCGCTTCGCACGCCACGAGAACGATCCGCTTCCTCATCGCGTCGTCGTGGTCGACGAAGCGTCGATGGTCGACCTCGCGATCATGGATCGGTTGATGCGCGCGCTCGCGGACGACGCTCGGCTGGTCCTCCTCGGGGACGCCGACCAGCTCCCGTCGGTGGAAGCCGGCGCGGTGTTTCGGGACTGCTGCGCGGCGCTCCCGGCGGTCCGGCTCTCGTCGAACCTTCGAGTGGGGTCCGATTCGATCGGGCGGCGCATCGCAGCGGCCGCTCGTGCGGTCAACCGCGGAGTCCTCGACTCGCAATTCACCGAGTCAGTCGTGATTCGCCGCTCGGTCCGGGACGTCACGTTCGAAGGGATCGAACACCTGGCGGCGCCGTGGTCCGAAATCGGGGAGGAGCTTCTCGACTACTGGTGGCACTCGCACGTCGCAGCCCCCGGCGACTTCGCAGGTCACGCCGCGCGGACCTACCGCCTGAAGGCCGGTTCGTTCGACGGCGCGGAGCGCGCCCAGCTCCAGGCGCTGCTCGAGCATCAATCCCGCTCTCGACTGCTCTGTGCAGCTCGCGTGCGCTCGATTCCGGCGAGCGCTGAAGCGATCAACGAGCAACTGCTCGGACGGCTGCGCGGCGCGACTTCGCGCGGGTGGCGCGGGCGCCGCCCGGTAGTGCTTGCTCCCGGCGCGCCGGTCATGGTGGAGCGAAACGACTACGAGCGTCACCTGTTCAACGGCGATCAGGGGGTCGTGGCGCGAGTCGATTCGGGCGAAGGCGACGGTCCGGAGCTCATGGCCGTGTTTCGTCAGGGCGATTCTCTTCAGGCGTTCCCCCTCGATGCCCTGGTCCACATCGTTCCGTCGTGGGCCATGACCGTCCACAAGGCCCAGGGTTCGGAGTTCGATGGCGTGGTCATCGTCCTACCGGACACCGACATGCCGCTGCTCACACGAGAGCTCGTCTACACGGCCATGACGCGAGCCCGCCGGTCGGTCCTCTTCGTCGGAGCGTCCAACCTGCTCGCGCGTGCCGTATCGCGCACGGCCGAGCGCCACAGCGGGATCGCGGAAAGGTTGGGAAATTTGGGGTAGGCAAAGCGCCCGGCCGCCGAGGTATGCTATACACTCGCGCAGGGAGGCTCCGATGGAACAAGCGGCGATGGCGTTCGTGGGACCACAGCCGCTCGAGGCCATCCGCTCACGGCCGCATCGGGCAGCTGTGGTCGTGCTCACCCTCGAGGTGAACGACCCCGAAGTGCTCGCTGAGCTTCGTCGCCACCCCGAAGAGGACGACCGCGAGCGTTTTGCGTTGGCCGCGCTCCGGATCGGCGTCTTGGCGCTGCGAACGGCGAGCGGGCAGGTGGACGCCGCGTCGCTGCGTGAGGCGGGGCAAGCTTTTCTCGCTGAAGTGCGCCAGCTGCTCGCGTCGCGCGCCACGGAAACGACCGAGCGGGTCGCGTCCGCCCTCACCCAGTACCTAGACCCACAAAGCGGTGTATTGCCGCAACGTCTCCAGGCGCTGGTGCGCGAAGACGGCGAGCTCGAGCGGCTGCTCCGTGCCCACTTGGGCGCGGACGACTCCATGCTCGCCCGTTCGCTCGCGGCCCACCTGGGCGAGGGCAGTCCGATCTTCAAGCTCCTATCGCCGACCGACGCGAACGGCCTGCGCGCGCAGCTCACGACCGCGCTCGAAGCGGCGCTCGCCGATCAGCGCAAGCACATCCTTCGCGAGTTCTCGCTCGATCGAAAAGACTCGGCGCTCTCCCGATTGTTCGCGGAATTCTCCCTCGACGACGAGAAGTCGGCCTTGAGCCGCCTGTCGAAGATGATCGAGACGACGAGCGAACAGATCGGCAAAAACTTCACCCTCGACGACGAGGGCTCCGCGCTCGCGCGCATGAAGCGCGAGCTCTTGGGCACCATCGAACAGCTCGCGAAGACAAACGTCGAGTTTCAGTCCCAGGTGCGCGAGACGCTGACGCGCCTCGATACGCGGAAGAAAGACGAAGCGCTGACGACCCGCCACGGCGTCACGTTCGAAGAGCGCCTCGGAGCTCTGCTCGCCGACGAGGCGCAGCGGCTCGGCGATTTGCACGAATCCATCGGCGACACGACGGGCGCCATAAAGCAATGCAAGAAGGGGGACCACGTCATCGAGCTGAGCGCCGATTCGGCTGCGGCCCACGCGAGGATCGTTTGGGAGGCAAAGGAGAAGCTTGGCTATTCGCTGCGCGCCGCGCTGGAGGAAATCGACGAAGCGCGCCGAAACCGCCAGGCGCAGGTTGGCGTGTTCGTCTTTTCGCGCAAGGCCGTTCCCGAAGGACTCGAGGCGCTCCAGCGCCACGGAAACGATGTGGTCGTCGTCTGGGACTCCGAGGATTCGTCGAGCGACATCGCTCTACGCGCGGCGTATAGCCTCGCCCGCGCGCTGGCCGTCCGCGAGCGGCGCGTCGACAGGGAATCGGTCACGGCGATTGCGGAGATCGATCGCTCGGCCCGTGGGATAGAGCGCCAGATCGGCTATCTGGGCGAAATCCGGAAGTGGGCAGACACGATCAAGGGCCACGGCGAGAAGATCGCGGAGCGTTCCGCGCGGATGGCCGACGAGCTGCGGAGGGACGTCGAGCGGCTCGATGCGCAGGTCGCCGGGATGCGAACGGCGGCGCAGCCGGCGGGCTAGCGACGTTGCAGATCGGCGACGACGCAGCCGTGATCGGACGCGCGCGATTTCCCCACATCGAAGCCCACGAAGCGTAGCTCTTCGCTGGCGAAGATTCGGTCGATTCGCATCCAGGCCCCTCGGGTCGTCGGAAACGTGTAGCCGAATCCCCAGCCGGCCTTCGAGAAGCCGTCTTGATACTCCGAGAGATACCGGTTGAGGAGGAAGCTCAGGCCGGGCAGGTTCGTGTCGCCAGCGATGACGACCGGTCCGCTTTCCGCTCGTGCTGCGGCGGAGAAGGCCTGTACCTGGAGCGCCCTCAGCCCGTTGTTCGCCTGAAAGACCGCCGAACTCGCCGACGAAAACAACCGACCCGAGAGAATCTCCCGGCGAAATCCTCGCCCGCGCAAAGAATAGAAGATCTCACGCGGCGACAGGGGGTGGACGTTGTAAAAGGCAATGGGTCCCAGCGGTGTGTCCAGCACTTGCCGAACGAAACGAGGCGATCGATGTCGCCCTTCGTAGTCGAGTTTGTCCGGGTCGCTGGCGGATAAAACGGGATATCGGGACGCGACGACGAATTGGTTCGACTCCTGGACAGTGGGGAAGCGGGCGCGAAGCAAACTCGTGAGCGGCTCGAGCGCGCCTACCTCTTGGAGGAACACCACATCCGGAGCCGCTCGATCGATCTCTCGGACGATCTCGTCGGCCCCGCCATTTCCGGAATCGATGTTGTAACTGAGCACGCGCAATGTCGGCGCGCTCCGAGCGCGGGACGCGGGCCAGGGAAGCACGAAGCCCATCAGGGGAAATACGAGCAAGAGCAATGCGACGACCTGCGTCCAGAGGAAGCGACGGAGCCCTGCCAGCGCGAGAGCAACGACGATGAATGCGAGCGGGGCGGCGAGGACTATCCTCGGAAGGTACAGGCCTATGCCCGTGACCCACCAACGCTCGCCGACATAACGGAGGAGCATCACCAGGCTCAGCAGAAAAGCCGGATAGACGACGGCGATCGCCGCGAGGAGCGAATGCCGTCGTTTCAAGGACGGCAAGCGCCTTGGCGAGTTCACGCGGGCCACTCACGCGCTCCCCACAGCGCCTCCCATGCGAGGGCCACGCGCACACGACGAGCGGATTGGCGTTGCCCGGGCGTTCTCACGGAGCGTCTCTGCACTGTCGCTTCCTCAGGCATGTCGGAACGCTTATACTGGAGGACCATTGGGAGAGGTGCATGGACCGGAAGATCCTCGTGACCGGAGGGGCGGGTTTCCTGGGGTCGCACTTGTGCGATCGGTTGGTCGCGCGCGGAGACGACGTTCTATGTGTCGACAACTTCTTTACCGGCACGAAGCGTAACGTCGAGCACCTCCTTCGCGATCCGCGATTCGAGCTGATGCGCCACGACGTCACCTTCCCGCTTTATGTCGAGGTCGACAGGATTTTCAACCTCGCCTGCCCGGCCTCGCCTGTTCATTATCAATTCGACCCCGTGCAGACGACGAAGACCAGCGTGCACGGCGCCATCAACATGCTCGGCCTGGCGAAGCGGGTCCGAGCGCGCATCCTCCAAGCCTCGACGTCCGAAGTTTACGGAGACCCCGAGGTCCATCCTCAGACCGAGAGCTATTGGGGCCGCGTGAACTGCATCGGTTCGCGTAGCTGCTACGACGAGGGCAAGCGCTGCGCCGAGACGCTCTTCTTCGACTACCAACGCCAGCATGCCCTCGACATCAAAGTCATCCGTATTTTCAACACCTATGGCCCGCGTATGCATCCCAATGACGGGCGCGTGGTCAGCAACTTCATCGTGCAGGCGCTCCGCGGGGAAGATCTCACGATTTATGGGGACGGCTCGCAAACGAGGTCGTTCTGTTACGTCGATGACCTCATCGACGGGATGCTTCGGATGATGGACTCCGAAAACGGCTTTCATGGCCCGGTGAACCTCGGCAACCCGAGCGAGTTCACGATGCTCGAGCTCGCCGAAAAAGTGCTTCGGTTGACCGAATCGAAGTCGCGCCTGGTGCACAGGCCGCTGCCGCAAGACGATCCGAAGCAGCGCAAGCCCGACATCACCCTCGCGAAGTCCAAGCTCGACTGGCGCCCGACCGTGGCGCTCGAAGACGGGCTCGCACGAACGATCGCCTACTTCCGGAAAGCGATCGCAAACTGAGAAGGGTCCGAACGGGATGTTCGTGAACGCCACGATCGCGGCGCTGTCGCTGCCCGTTCTCGCCTGGACGGCGTACCTCGCCATGCTCGCGGTTCTGTCACGCGCCAACCGCGTGCCGCCGTCTGCAAGTCCGGCGGAGCACCGATTCGATGTCGTCGTGCCCGCTCACGACGAGGAAGCGGGGATTGCCGCGACGGTCGGGAGTCTGCTCGCGCTCGATTATCCGCGAGAGCTCTACCGCGTGCTCGTCGTGGCTGACAACTGTCGTGACGCCACGGCGAGGCGCGCCCTAGAGGCCGGCGCGCTTGTCCTCGAACGCAACGACACGACGAGGCGCGGCAAGGGATACGCGCTCCAATACGCATTCGAGCGCGCCTTGTCCGACGGGTTCTCCGACGCCGTCGTCGTGATCGACGCGGACACCCGAGCGACGCCCAATCTGTTGGAAGCGTTCGCCGCGCGGCTTCGAGCGGGCGCGTTCGCCGCGCAGGCGGAGTACGGAGTCGTCAATCGTTTGGCATCGTGGCGCACTCGCCTCATGCACATCGCGTTCACGCTATTTCATGGCCTGCGGTCTCGGGCGCGCGAGCGCCTCGGCGTCTCGGCGGGCCTCCGAGGCAACGGGATGATGTTCGCAACGCCGCTGCTTCGCGAAGTGCCGCACGAGGCATTTTCGATCGTCGAAGACGTCGAGTACGGCATCCGCTTGGGCCTCGCCGGTCATCGCGTCCACTACGTCGGCGAAGCGCAGGTCTTCGGCGAGATGGTTACGACGGCAGGCGCTTCGAGCAGCCAGCGCAGGCGCTGGGAAGGGGGCCGAGGGCTCCTCGCTCGACGCCATGGTGCTCGCTTGCTTGGCGAAGGACTGCGCCGACGGAGTCCGCTTCTCCTCGACCTTGCAGCCGATCTGATCGTCCCGCCGATCACCTACGTGGCGCTCGCGGTGATCGCGGGGCTCGCGGTCTCCGGCGCTTGGGTCGCGCTCGGTCATGGTGAGCTCTGGGTCATGACACCGTGGTGCGCCAGCGCAATTTTTTTCGCGGTGTACGTCGCCCGCGGAGCGTGGATGGCGCGCGTCGGCCCGCGGGTCGTCCTGGATTTGCTTTGGGCGCCGGTCTACATGGTTTGGAAGGTCGTGCTCGCGCTGCGGTCGCCGCCGTCCGCGGAGCGAGAATGGGTGCGCACGGCGCGGGAGGCGAAGAAGCCTTGAAGCGCGCAGCTCGCGGCTTGCGAAGGGTGGGCGACGCGTGGCGTGAAATGACGCGAGCCGTGCGCGCCGACCACGCCATGCTCCACCACTACGATTCGAAGTATGCGGCCGGACTGCGCGATCCCGGCGTTTCGCTCGGGCGCGACCTCGTGACCCGAGTCGGATTCCAGATGCTCGCGGCGTGCCGCGTGATGCGCTTCTGCGTTGACGCCGGTGTTCCGCTGGCACCCCAGATCGCCTCGCGGATGATCCGACATCTCTACGCCGCGGACATTCATTGGGAAGCCCAGCTCGCGCCGGGAATCGTGTTCGTGCACGGAATGGGTCTGGCCATAAGCCGGGCGGCCCGCGTCGAGCGAGGGGCGATCCTCTTTCAGAACGTCACGCTCGGCCTGGGGATTGACCCGGAGAGTCGCGCCGTCGGCGCACCGCTGGTCGAACCCGACACGCATATCGGTGCCGGGACGACGATGGTCGGCCCCATTCGGATCGGCGCGCGCTCGAAGGTCACGTCCAACTGCTTCGTGCGCACCAGCGTCCCCCCGGATTCGCTCGTCGAGGCTCCGGTACCGACGGTATCTCTCCGTTCCGGCGGCGAAGCTCGCGCTCGGCCGGAGGCCGGCGTCTGATGCGCGTCCTCAGGAACTCGCCGATTGCGATCGGATCTCTCACGGTCGACGCGGTCACGCGGGCCGAGGCAGTCGACGCGTTCGAAGCACTCGTACGCGAGCGCGAGGGCGGCGCCGTATTCACGCCCAATGTCGACCATGTGGTGCTGGCCGAGGAAGACGGGCGGATGCGTAAGGCGTATGCGCGGGTGAGTATGTCGCTCGCCGACGGAATGCCGCTCGTCTGGGCGCTGCGTCTCCTCGGACACGAGGTCCCCGAGAAGGTCTCAGGCTCGGACCTGGTCCTGCCGCTCCTTGCGCGCGCCGCCGAACGTAGTTGGCGCGTGTATTTCCTGGGAGGGGCGCCTGGAGTTGCCGCCCTGGCACGCGACAAACTGCGGGAAATACTCCCAACGCTCCAAGTCGTCGGCGTCGATGCGCCGCGAATCGACGTCGACGCGTCGTCCGAGGCCCGCGCGGCCACGCTGGCCCGCATCCGGGCGGTCGCGCCCGATTTGGTGCTCGTCGCACTGGGTGCCCCGAAGCAGGAAATCTGGATAGACCTTGTCCGCGACGAGCTTCGTCCGGCCGTTCTGTTCGGCGTCGGGGCGTCGCTCGACTTCATCGCCGGAACGCTTCCCCGCGCACCCGTGTGGATGTCGCAGTCGGGGCTCGAGTGGCTCTTTCGCCTGACCCGCGAGCCGGGGCGGCTTTGGCGCCGATATCTGCTGCGCGATCCGAAGTTCTTGGTCATCATCGGTCGAAGCCTGCGCGATCGCGGCGCGCTGCGGAGCTCGCGCTCGTAAGCCCTTTCGCCCGAGCTTCAATACGACGATACGACGGCCTTCGCGCGACGATAGAGCTTGAGCGCCGCAGCCTTCACCTCGTCGCGGGCGATCGATCGCCCGACCGGCGCCGGAGGAAGACCCACCCTCCGCAACGCATGATTGACGAAATGCGCCGCGGCGCGCCGATTGGTCGTTCGCGTATTGAACGTGACGGTGAACGAGGCGGCGACCTCGTTCCCGTAGCGAATGGCGTGGGGCGCAGTAAACGGGTGATGCACGCCATCGCCGGGGCGGAGCTCGAAGACACGCGCCCTCTCCTGATATTCACGAAAATACGCGGGGCGCGGCGCTTTCCAATCGGTGAATAGCGACTCGAGGCCGGTCTCCGGCAGCACGACTCGATCGAATGGGTCCCAGATCGAGATCGACTTCGTCCCTCGCACGTTGAAATGAAAATTGATGTCCCGATCCATATGGTACGGCGTGACCGATCCCGGGGATGCGATGAAGATGTACGCAATTCGCTGGCACATGCCCGGTTCGATCGGGTCGATCATCGCCTTGATTTCGTCCAAGATCTCGTCGGTCAACCGTTTGAAATCCGGGTCGATTTGTGCGTTACGAATGAGGACGTAGGACCCCGCCTTCTCCATCCGATCGAAGGTATCCCGCAAGGACACCCCGGTCGCATGCGTGCTCGCCGCTGTGTCGATGTTCGCGTCGATGGGGATCGACCCGCTCCAGTGCAGCACTTCGCCCTTCGGGAGGCGTGCGGCGAGGTCATAGAGCGCACCCAGCCCGAGCAGAGGGTGGTCGGCCAGGTGGTGTTTGAACGCGAAGGGCCGCCGATTAAAATCTTCGCGCAACACTCTCTCGTCCAACTTCAGGTATGAGCCACCAGACATCGAGCCGAGCTCCGTCGCCACAAGCTAGTCGCCTCTTCATACCTCCGTTGTCCACTCGTGCAAACGGCAACCGCCTCGAAGCTCGTGCGGCAGCCGCGGCTCGGTTGTGAAACGGGCGGCCGGACGGCTCTGCCCGGCAACGTCGGCGCGAAATTTCTAGGCGCGCTCGCCGAGAGCCCAGCTCGCGCCGTTCGGCGGAGCGCGCATCGACGTGGTACTTTTGAACGTCCGCGCGGTCCACTCGCCCACCCGCGCGACGAGCCGCACGCGGTCGGCCACACGGGAGAAGGTGTGATCGGCGTCCGCGTAATACTGGAGCTCCACCGTGTCCGAGGGCAGCCGCGTGCCGACCATCTCCGCAAGCTGCCCCCGGTGATTGAACTCCGTGTCGCCCCCGGCGTACACGAAGAGAACGCGCGTTCCCCGCGACACTAGTTTTCGCACGTCGGCGCCAAACTGCTCCCGCGTTGGATACTGGCGACGGAACACGGAGCCCATGACGGCGCGCTCCTCCTTCAGCGGGTCGACGGCCAGTTCCCTCGCCCGCAGCGCGAGGGCCTTCTGCGCCCGGTCCTCCAGATATCGCCTCCAGCGCTCGCGATTCAGCAGTCGCAGTGGGTAGCGAAGCCAGAACCCGCGCGTGTGATAGGCGTAACCCTCGATGAAGCAGGCACCGACGATGCGATCGTCGTCCAGCGAGAGCCGGTGAACCGCATCGACGCTCGAGCAGAAGCCAATCGGAAGGAACGTCGTTACCCCGCGTCGCTTGGTCAGCAGCCCGATCGCGTCGCGCACGTCGCTGAGCGCCCTCTCGCCGTCTGTGCGGCTATCTTGCCGGACCTCGCTGTCGCCCATACCGGATAGGTCGAAGCGGAACGACACGAACCCGCGCCGCGCCAGATCACGTGCGAGGTCGACCTGGACTCGATATGGGCCGACCCGGTGCTGAATGCCTACGTTCCAC
>JBAULD010000193.1:0-1555 GCA_049578005.1 Polyangiaceae bacterium | reverse complement strand
ATGCGGTCCACGTCGTCGGGGTTGGAGAGCGAGGCGCGCCATCCGGCCTCGACGGCCCCGGCATCGCCATGCCCCGCGGTGTCTTCGTCGTCGGGCTCGTCGTCGCTCTGCCAGTCCTCGACGTACTCCTTGAAGTCGCGCGGGTTGGAGCTGAGACGATCCACCTCCACGTCGCTCGCGTCGAACGTCACGCCTGGGATCTTCGTCCACGAGTAGCCGCCCCCTCGCTCGTAGACGTGGGGTCGGATGTCGATCTGCCAGACCCCCGTGGGCACCCGCGCTACGACGTAGACGTGCACCTCGTGGCTCGACGAGACGGTGGTCGCCATGACGTCGTGCTTGTCGAGTACCTCAACGATCTCGTCGGCGATGAGGTGGCAGATGCCGCCGCCTCCGACCTCTTCGTCGTAGCCCTCCTCGTCGACAGTCCAGTCGTCGTACTGCTTCTGGGCGACACGTACGATCTCGGGGAGCGCCTTGGCGATCTCCGGGGGGATCCCGGGGCGCGCGTTGCCATGTGCTGGGTGTGGCAGCCGATACATGCTCGCGTTGATGGCGAAGTCCTTACGTCGGCCCTTGTTCTCGACGAACCCGAAGCTCTTGTAGAGCGCCTTCAACCGCGCGAGCGACGCGCCCCACTGGTTGGTTGGCGACAGCAGCATCGTCAAGCTGCGAGCGTCGGCGATCTTGACGAGCTGCGCGATGACGCCCCGAGCGTGCCCCTGTCCGCGAAAAGCGGGGTCGATGCGGATGATGGACAGCTCCAGGTAGTTGTCGTAGACGCCGAACGTCAGTTGTCCGATTGCGTGGTCGCGATCCTCCAGGACGTTGCCCTCGACCGTATAGGGCCCGATCGCGTTGAAGACGGCGTTGTGCGGTCCGTAGTCGCCCCGAGCGCCGCGTACCGCCAGCTTCGGACGAGCGGACGTAGCGTGAACGTAGTGGCCCTTGGCGCCGTGGTTCTTACCGCCGCACTCGCAGTCGCAGTGCAGCGACCGCGCGTTGCGGCACGCCGCTCCACACTTGGTTGTCTTGCCGCCACGTAGCTGCAACTTCACCGGTCGCAGGATCACGGGCAGTACGCAGCCCTTGGGGCACTTGACTGGTGAGGTCGGTGACCGCACCGCCAGCCCGCAGCCGCGACACACGCCGATGTTCACGGCGGACCTGATGGGGCGTGGACCCATCTGCGACTGCCGTGGCGCAGCCAGTACCAGCCGGTCTCGGTCTGCACCCACCAGTCGTCTTGACCGGCAATCCAGCGCGCGTTACGCGGGGATCCCGGGGCCGGGGGGAGGTTGTGCTTGGCGAAGAGGGCGGCCCAGTCTTTGCGGCCCCGGACATCCCCGAAAGCGCGCGTGCGACGGGGGCTGCCGTCGGGCCCGAGGCCGGCTTGCTTGCAGATCTCCTTGGCGACCGCCTGCCACCGCTTGCACCGAGGACTCCCCTCTGGTCCGTCGTGCGAATGGATCTGCGCCATCTCCAGCGCGATCTTCGGGGAGGAGTACCGCCGCAGCATGCCTGCAGCGATCTCGGCGGGATTGTAGTGCACCTT
>JBAULD010000192.1:0-3900 GCA_049578005.1 Polyangiaceae bacterium | reverse complement strand
GAAAACCCAGTGAAACGGCGGAGAAGGTCGCCCTTGGCGAGGTCACACGGTTGACGCTTCAGGTCCTTCGGGGCGAGTTCCGGACTCGCGCACAGATCAAGTTGGACGTGAAGCCCGTCCCGTTCGTCGATGGTTCGAGCGCGAGTTTGGGGCAAGTGATTTTGAATCTTCTCGTGAACGCGCTCCAGTCGTTTCCGCCGGGGTCGCGCCCCGAGAACCTCGTCACGCTGCGAATGTTTCCGAAGGACAAGCAGGTTTGCGTCGAGGTGGAGGACAACGGGGTCCCGATCCCCGCCGAGAGCCTCCAACGGCTCTTCGAACCGCTGACCGATCGGGACCCGACGAGCGGCAATCGCCTCGGACTGGCCATTTCAAAGCGAATCGTCGAGGAGCTTGGCGGACGGATCGAGGCCGAGCGAACCGCCGAGGGCGGTACGAGGCTCCGCTTGCTCTTGCCCGCCGCGGCCTGACCCACGGCCATCGCTTCCCGCAAAGAAGCGAAGGCGCGCCCGCTCACTCGACTTTCAGGCGATAACCGACGCCCGGCTCGGTCACGAGAAAGCGCGGTCGCGTAGGGTCGTTCTCGAGCTTGCTCCGCAGATGTCCCATGTAGACGTGCAAATACTGCTTTTGCGTCGCGTACCGCGGTCCCCACACTTCTTTCAGTAGCTGCTGGTAGGTGAGTACGCGTCCGGCTTTGCGCGCGAGCGTGGTCAGCAGCTTGTATTCGATCGGGGTCAGACGTACTTCGACCCCCGCCAGAGTGACGACGCGACTGGCGAGATCGATCCGCAAGTCACCGAGCACGAAGGTCGCCTCTTTCTTGTCTCCGCGTTGCTCCGCATGTCGTCCGGCGACCCGGATGCGCGCCAAGAGCTCGGACAAGCCGAACGGCTTCGTCAGGTAGTCATCGGCGCCCGCGTCGAGCGCGGCGACCTTGTCCGGCTCGAGGCCGCGCGCCGACAGGATGATGATCGGCGTGCTGGTCCATTCGCGAAGCCGGCGCGTCACTTCGATGCCATCCATATCTGGGAGCCCCAGATCGAGCAGGATGATGTCCGGATTGTGCGCCGCGGCAGCGGAAAGACCCTCGGCGCCCGTCGCCGCTTCGAACAGCGTGTAGTCGGCCGAAGCGAGCGAAGTACGCAGGAAGCGGCGAACCTGCGGTTCGTCGTCGATCACCAGGAGAACCAGGCCGGTCATCGGCCTTCCTCGGACGCCGGCACGGGCGGCGATCCCTCGATGGGCAACGTGAACCGAAACACCGCGCCACCGCCCTCGCGATTGTCCGCCCAGATTCGCCCGCCGTGCGCTTCGACGATTCCTCTGCATATCGCGAGCCCCAGACCGGCACCCCCCGTAGTCTGTTCGCGTGGCAATCGATAGAACTTCTCGAAAATCTTGTCGGCCAGCGCGGCGGGAACACCGGGACCCCGATCCGCAATCTCCACGACGAGGTTGTGTTCATCCGCGTGCGCCGAAATCTCGATTGGAGTGCCCTTCGGCGTGTATTTCGCGGCGTTCTCGAGGAGGTTGATGAGCACCTGCTCGATGAGCACCGCATCGATCGGGACGAGCGGTAGATTCGCGGGGAAGTGGACAGCGACGGTTCTGCCGTGGAGCTGGTCGTCCAGGCGGCTCAGCACTGCGCCCACCACGCCTTCGATCTCTTGCCACTCCTTGGCGACTTGGACCGCTCCCGACTCGAGCCGCGTCATGTCGAGCAAGTTGCGGACGAGACGATTGAGGCGCTGTGCCTCCTCGTGAACGGTCTCGATGAGATCACGTCGCGCCGCGGGCGTAAGCACCGATTCCGACTCCAGGAGGGCGCTGGCGGATCCGGTGATCACGGAGAGCGGCGTCCGCAGGTCGTGTGAAACGGAGCTCAAGAGAGAGTTGCGCAGCCTCTCGGCCTCGACTTGAAGGTGCGCGCGCTGCGCCTGCTCGGCCAGCCGGGCGCGCTCGAGGGCCGAGCCGATCTGATTGGCGAAGACGTCGATTAGAGCCCGCTGCTCTACGTCGTTGAAGCGGTTCGGATCGTCGGGCAGGACGCCGAGCACGCCTACCGCTCCCTGCGCGCCGCGCAGGGGTATGTAAAGAGCGCGAGCAGAGGGGAGGGTGTCGGTTCCGAGGCCCGCGACCTTGTCGTGCGACCAGACCCACTCGACGACCCCCCGTTCTTTCTCGTCAGGCGTGAAGCTGTTCTCGCCGACGGCAACGTTTCCCAAGGGTCCCTCTGCGGTCTGGAGCAAGATCGCGACTTTTGCCTCGAACACGTCGTGGACGTGTTGAGCGGCCACGGCAGACAGGTTTCCGGCGGCGCGGGTGGCGGCGAGCTCCCGGCTCATGTTGTAGAGGCTAGCGGTACGGCGCTCGCGGAAGCGGGCCGAGTCGGCTTGCAAACGCACGCGGCGGGTCAAATTGCTGACGACCACTGCGACCACGAACATGACCAAGAACATCACGATGTGGCTCAGGTCCGATACGGCAAAGCTGAAATAAGGAGGGACGAAGAAGAAATCGAGCGAGAAAACGCTCAGCACGGTCGCGCACAGCGAAGGGCCGAATCCGAACCGCATCGAGACGACGATTATCCCGAGAAGATAAACCATGACGACGTCGGCCAGTTGTCGTCTGCCGAAGAGCGCCCAGGCGATGCCCGTGGCGGCGACCACCGTCGCGACGCTGGCCGCGTAAGCGCGCGGATGAATCGCCGGAGGGCGGCCCTGGTCGGCTGCGGGAGCGGCGACCGCCGCCTCGTCGCCCGAGATGACGTAGACATCGATGTCTCCGCTCGATCTCACGATCTCTTCGAGAAAGGACGGGGACACGAAATCGCGCCAGCGGGGGTGAGTCGGCTTACCCAGAACGATCTTCGTCACGTTGCGAGAGCGCGCATATCGGATCGTCTCCTGCGCCGCGCTCTCCCCTTTCAGCGTGACCGCCTCGGCGCCTAGCTGCTCGGCAAGGCGCAGGTTCTCGGCAAGCCGCGCGCGACCGGTATCCGACATTCGTAGCGACCCGGGCGTCTCCACGTACGCCGCAATGCACGACGCGTGCAAGCTCGCCGCCATTCGGCGCGCAGCCCTCACGAGCCGACCCGACGACGGGCTGGGGCTGACGCATACGAGGATTCGCTCCGCAGTCGGCCAGACCCGCTGAATGCCGTGGGCGGTCTTGTACATGCGCATCTGCGCATCGACGCGCTCTGCGGTACTTCGCAGCGCGAGCTCGCGAAGGGCGATGAGGTTGCCCTTGCGAAAGAAGCTTTCGATCGCCCTCTGCGCCTGTTCGGGAACGTAGACCTTGCCCTCTTCCAGCCGTTCGATCAGCTGGTCCGGCGGCAAGTCGATGAGGCGGACTTCGGTGGCCTCGTCGAGCACGCGGTCGGGGACCGTCTCGCGTACGACCACGCCGGTCACCTGCGCGACGACGTCGTTCAAGCTCTCGATGTGCTGCACGTTCAGCGTGGCGTAGACATCGATTCCCGCGTCGAGCAGTTCTTCCACGTCCTGCCACCGTTTGGCGTGACGCGACCCGGGGGCGTTCGTGTGCGCGAGTTCGTCGATCAGGATGAGACCTGGTTTGCGAACGAGGGCGGCATCGAGATCGAACTCTTCGACCGTCACACCGCGGTGCTGCACCTTGCGCCTTGGCAGCATCTCGAGCCCGATGACCAGCGCGCCGGTGTCGTAGCGCCCGTGCGTCTCGACGACGCCGATGACGATGTCGCGCTTCAGATCGCGCTCGCTGCGCGCAGCCTCGAGCATCGCGTACGTCTTGCCGACTCCAGGCGCCGATCCAAAAAAGATGACCAGCTTGCCGCGGCGCGTGCGCCGTTCCTCGGCGGCTACTTGTCGAAGAAGCTCGTCAGGATCGGCACGAGCCTCGGTCATTGGG
>JBAULD010000191.1:0-8214 GCA_049578005.1 Polyangiaceae bacterium | reverse complement strand
CGATGCGGCTCACACCACGGCGCGCCGCGCGGACGAGCTTCGAGAGAGCTCGTTCGGCATATCGTGACCGCGCGGCTTGTGCACGATCGACAGCGCCAGCGTGTGTAGGATGAGAAGGAGCACGAAGGCGATCGCCACGCCGAACCGCCGGCCCTGGCCGCCCTCTCGAGCCGCTTGCAGTGGAGTTTGAACGGGCAGCGGCGTGACGTACGCGATGCGGCGGCTCGACGTGTAGCGTGCCAGCACCTCGGCGGGAACGAGCGCCACAGCTTGCGCGTACGCCTTGAGAAAGCCGCGCACGAAGACCTCGCCGGGGAGCTCGTCGAACCGGTCGCTCTCGATCGCCTCGAGGGACATCGGAGGGATGCGGGTTACGCGCGACAGCTCGGCCACGCTCACCCCTCGACGCTCCCGCTGGTGTTTCAGGAACGTGCCGAGGGTGTAGTTGCCCGGCAGGATATGGGTCTTGGGTGCTTGCACAGAAGCGCTCATTGGATCCTCGCCAGCGCCTCGATGCACGCCCTTCCGGCGCGCGAATCGGCGGCGATCTCACGGCACTTTTCGAAATCGGCCCGCGCATCGGCAACCTTGCCGAGCTGCACGCGGACCCGCGCCCGCTCTTGCCACGCGTCTTGGAGGTTCTTGCAGGCTGCATCCTCCACCGTGACCGCATTGGTCAGAGACTGCTCGGCGGCGCCGAGGTCTCCCTTCTTCTCGTACGCGATCCCCAACCGGTAGTGACCGACACAGAACCGCCGCTCCGTGACGGAACTCTTGAGCGATTCGATTCCTTGATCCAAATGCCCGGAGAGCACCTGCGCCCAGCCGAGATTCCCCCATGCAAGAAAGCTCGACTCGAATGCCGGGTCCTTCGTGAGCGGCTCGAGGACGGCCACTGCGTCCGTGTATTTGCCTTCGAGAATCAGGATCTGCCCCAGCGTGTTCTTGGCTTCGCGGAAGCTCTCGTTGACGTGCAACGCACGGCGCACATAGAGCTCGGCATCGGACAATCTGCAGTCCGGGTCGTTCAGCTCGAGTCGCCCGGAGCAAAAAGAAAGGTAGATGGTCGAGGCGAAGTAAAGAGCGTTGGAGTTTTCGCCATCGAGGTCGATCGCCTTGCGACAGTGATCGAGCGCGCTCCTCGGCTGGCCTTTGAAGAAAATGTCTCGCGCTAGGTCGTATTCCGCTTCGCTTTGCCGCTCGGGATTCCCGCCGGGAGCGTTCGAACCCCGGACGCTGCACGCCGCGGCGGTAGCCGACAGCGCCCACAGCGTGGAGATCCCAAAGATCGTAACTTTCGCGAAACGTTGCAAAAACGCCACACCTCCAGGCGGCCTCGGGAATTACCGCAGGCGACCGGGTCACGTCAACGGGTCGAGCACGGTTTCCGGCTATACGGAACTATCCGGCGAGCTCGTCCACCGATTCGCATGTCGAGGTGCTAGGGTCGGTCGGCACTATGGGCCGATCCGCGAGCCTCTCGCGCACGACGAAAGAGACGAGCATCGAGGTCGCGATCGATCTGGACGGGACGGGCCGCGCCGACGTGCAGACTCCCCTCCCCTTTCTCACGCACATGGTCGAACAGATCGCGCGCCACGGTCTCATCGACCTCGTCGTACGAGCGAAGGGCGACGTCGAGATCGACGGGCACCACACGACGGAAGACCTGGCTCTCGTTCTCGGGCAGTGCGTCTCCCAATCGCTCGGGGCCAAGGCGGGAATCTCGCGATACGGGTGGGCGACCTTGCCAATGGACGAGGCGCGGGCGACCTGCGCGCTGGATCTCTCGGGACGCGCGCATTTCGTGTGGGAGGTTCCGCTGCCGCGCGGAGCAAAGCTCGGAACGTGGGACCTCGAACTCGCGCCGGTATTCTTCGAAGGCTTTGCCCGCGGCGCCCAATGCAATCTGCATGTGGTGCTCCACCGGGGCGAGATTCTGCATCACATGGTCGAAGTGTGTTTCAAGGCGCTGGCGCGGGCGCTCCGCGAGGCCGTGAAGATCGAGGCGCGCGTAACCGGCGTGCCCTCGACGAAGGGCGCCCTGGACGATTAGCGCCCCTTCGATTGACCGAGAATTGGGCCGCCGCTCTCCGCTTGACGCAGCATTCCTTTCATGAACGAACGCCGGATGAAAAGAAGCAACGATCGAAGCGAAGCCCTTCAGTATCTGGTCGAGACGGTCGCGGATCGAAGTGGCGTGAAAGCACTCGTCCTCGTCGACGACTCCGGCCACATCATGGCGGGCATGGGCATTCCCACGGACGTAGCCGGGCTCGCGCGGACGGCGCGCGACGTGGCCTGGCGGCGGGCCTCGACCGCGGACGTCGACGCGGCGACCCACGGGCAGGACATGACCGCACGAACAGTCGCGACGCCCGATGGCCTCGTCTACTTCGCGGCCATCGGCGGGGGCATGACCGGCGTCGGCGAAGCCGTGCGCGCCGTGCAGCGCATTTTCGTCGGCGCCTGAGATTCGCGGCGCGCCCGCGCTCGCAACTGCAGTCGCGCGAGCGCCGTTATTCCAAGGCGATTTCGCCCCCCAGCGGACCCTCGCCCCAGCCCGAGCAAGCGGGCATCGCGCCCTCGCGAGCGTCGCACCGGCGCACCGCAAAACCGATGTGCTCTCCTCGCTCGCCGCGCATTCCCAGCGATTCGAACGGAATCGCCATCTCGACGAGCCATTCCTCGTCGACGTCCGTCGGATCGTTGGTCGTGCCGTCCTGCTCGTGGGAAACGTGCGCACCGCTGCTCCACCCGTAGTCGAACGCCCCTCCCCGCATTCGAACGGCGTCCGCCAGGACGCCCGCCGACGACACATCGATCGCGTACTCGATGTCGTGCCGCACAAACAGCAACCGGAAGGAGTCGTCGAGCCACACGGGGCCGTCCGCTGAACGGGTGCTCGCCCGGATGTCCGCGTCGGCCGCGTAGAGGACGACATACAGGTGGCCGTCGCCCCAGACGAGACGAGCGTCGGAGTAGGGGCGTGACGGAGCGCCGTTCGGCCCGACGAAGGGCCCCGTGCGCGCGGGGCCCGGGGGAGCCGTCCAGCCGGGGTCGTCGGTATCGCCGTCGAGAAAAATGCTCTCTCGTAGATGCGGAACGTGCAAGACGAGGTGAGCGTCCGCGGTTCGCCGCGCCTCTGGGCTGCGGTCGGCCGCGCCGCGATGCCCGAGGAATTGTACCGAGAGCGCGCCCGCTACGAGAAGGAGCGGCACGGCAAGAAGCCATGCGCGCTGGAGGAAGCCCATCGTGAACCCCGTCGACACGGGCGGGGCACCGGTTGCGGGCTCGGACGGGAGCAGCGAGCCCCATTTCCGCGACGAGTAAAGTCGTCTACCCGACGGGTTGACTCGTGGACCCGGCGGGTAGACTCACCGTTTTGGAGCATTCCCCACGGCCTCAATAGAGGCAGCACATCTCGTCGGAGTACGCACAAGAGTCTGGGGGGCCGGCCCCTTTGGCGCCGCACCCAGTAACGAACGTACTGCAAGACCCCCCCCGCGTCGGCACAGGCAGGTAGCGTATCCGCTGCCGAGACTTGGTTCACTGGCACATCCCAGCTTGGCAGGACGGTCCCTCAAAACCCGGGCAAAATCCTGTCACGATGCAAGCGGCGGCCCAGGTCTTTGCGACATCCGCTTGATACTGGCCGATGGCGCTCTTGCGAATGGCTGCGGATGGGCATCTGCCGGCCCCGGGATAGCAAAAGTTGCCTTCCCCTACCGCGACGCAGTCTGAGTCCGTCGCGCAGGATTGGTCGTAGTTCGACGCTTGAATGACCTGCGCATCGGGGTCGTCGCACGACAGCGACTCGGCGGCCTGTCCCTCGATGCAAACGTGGTCGATGCAGCAGTAGACCTGAAGCCCAAATACGATGTGAGCCGCGCAGTCTTGCGGGCTTTCGCAGGGGTACGCCGCGGGCGCATCGCTCGGTTCTGCGTCCGCGGAGCCAGCGTCCGAGGTGGCCGACCACTCGTCGCTCGCATTGGCGTCTGTGGAGGCGGCGTCGAAGGGGGCCGACCACGCGTCGCCCGGTTCTGAGTCTGTAGATGCGCCGTCGAAGGGAGCCGACCACACGTCGCCCGGTTCTGCGCCTGCGGAGCCGGCGTCGGAGAGAGCCGACCACACATCGGCCGCGTCCGCGCCACTCCCCTGTCCGGATTCCCCGCCCGCGCTTGCATCTCCGGTCTGACCGGTGCCCGTCCCCCCGTCCCTTCCCTCGACGAAGGACGTGGCCCGCCCGCCGCATCCGGGCGCCAGGACCAGTAGCCACGCCGACGCACGCCGAAGCAAGCGCAAGCGAAAGGGTGGGCTCATCCACACAGGGTAGGGCCTCGCCGTTGTCGTGCAAAGCCTCACGTCCTCGACACGTGCGAACGTCGTCGCGGTCAAGGTCCGCCTCGGCCCGCCGTTTTTCGGAGACGCTGCCTCGCGTTCCAGCCTCGTGAGCGATTCCGGAGTCGGGCGCGGGGCGGCGCTGTCCACGCTACCGCGAAAGTCGGCGGAGCGACGCGGACCCCGACGCGCCCGCCGCGTCGCATTGCGGAGCATCCCGCGAAGCCAGGCCCTCCGGCCCCGCGCGGGGAGAGATCCGGTGGCGTGTGCCGCCGGCGACCACGGCACGAGCGGGTCGCGTCCGCGCATGATCGGCGCTCGGGTGCATGCGCTCCACGCGATCGCGAGCGAAGCCAGTCATGCGCGAGCGTGCGTGGCGGCGCCTCTGCCCAAGGCTACCCTCGTTCGGTGTCAGGGCCACCTGCCACGAACGCAATCCGCTGGAAAGCCGTGTGGCGAGTCGCTTGCGAGATGAGGCTTCGGTTCATCAGACTGCGTCGTCGCCTTCTGCGAGCCGGGCAGAGCAATGCTCGTGCCGCAGCTGACATATCAGCTCGTCGCGCGTTTTGCCGTTCATCCTCGAGTGCCACACTGCGCCAAACCGCGACGGCAATGGCAGCCCATTGCGACTGATCGTCGTGGTGCAGGGCACCCCCGTCTTCTTCGTTGCGACGCCAGAGGTGCTCGCGGTGCTGCGCGCCTGGTAGGAGTACTGCGGCCGACCCGTCGTGCGCGACCTATGGACGGGGCGTCAGCGCATGAACCATGACGAGGCCATGGTTCTTCGAGCCGACCTGAAAGCGTCCGAAGTGGCGCGCGAGATCCCAACGCCGAAAGGCGCACAACGTGCAGCGCATCCGCTTCCACGACGGACGCGCCGCCTTCTGCCGTGGGCGAGGTGCGCCGGGCAAGGACGACGCGCGGACCAAGCAGCGCACGGGACACACGGAGTTTCCGCCCCTCCCCCCGCGCCCGCCAAACTCGAGCCAACCCCGCGGAATCAAAGGGAGTGCGAAGGAGGGGACTTGAACCCCTATGCCAATTACGGCGCTAGCACCTCAAGCTAGTGCGTCTGCCAATTCCGCCACCTTCGCGAAGCGAAGGGCCCGTGTACTCGCGGGGTTGCGGGTCGTCAAGGGGGGTCTCTCGCGAGGCTCGCGTACCGGGGCGTCCCATCAGTGACGCAGACCCGGATCAATAGCGAGACGCCTGCCCGTCTTCCGCCCCGTCGCCTGCCGCTTCATCCGTCCTTCGGTCCGCGCGCGTCTGCGTTATCGCGGCGACGATCTCCACCATGTCGAAGGGCTTGCGCACCCACCGGACTCGACTCTCGTCGAGTCCTTCTGGAAAGCCGACGGCGCTTCCGCTGATGAACACCAGGGCGACCTCGGGAGAACCCCGCCGCAGCACTTCGACTGCGCCTCGCACGTCATGGGCAATGGGCGAAAGGTCGATAAGCGCGGCGTCGTTCCGTTCGAGAGCGCGCTCCGTCAATTCCTCCACGGTTCGGGCGACGGACACCTGCGCCCCGCGGGCACCCAAGGCGGACTCCAAAAGACCCGCGACGTCGGCGTCGTCTTCCAAGACGAGCACGCGCATTCCCGCGAGCGTCGCCGGACGGGGCGACGAAACCGGCGCGAGCGGGATTTTGGTCTCGAATCGCTGCCAGCGCAGTCGAAAGCGGGCACCGCGCGTCCCGCCTCCGAGGAGCTCCAGCTCGCCGCCCGCGGCGCGAGCGAGCGCTCGGGCATGCTTCAAGCCGACGCCAGCCCCTCCTTCGCGTCCGCTGACGCCACCAAACACGCGCCCGGCCTGGCCCGCCGGGACGCCGGGGCCTTCGTCCTGAACGAAAATCGACAGCGAGCCCACTTCGGCGCGCGCTTCGATGGTCACGCGGGTCTTGCGCGGCGCCCAAGCCAGCGCGTTGAGCACCAAGTTCGTCAGAATTTGGGAGGCATCGGCCGCCAGCGGAATGTGCATTCCGGGGCAGCGTGCGGCCACGACGAGGCTCACTCCGGCGCGCTGCGCTTCGACCGAAAGTGCTTCGACGACGTCGTCGATGACGTGATCGAGCACATCCTCGCGATCGTCGACGATCGACGGCGCACCGATTGCGCGCCGCGCCAGGTCGCGCGCGGTCCGGGCGCGGCCTTCGACGATCGCGAGCGCACGATCGATCTGCTCGGGCGAGGTGCCCCCCGCACGCGCTTCGGCCACCCAGCCGAGAAGCACGGTCAACGCATTCGATACATCATGGAGCGCGCCCGTGACGTCACGGTGCGGATCGCCGGGAGGCGGTTCGCTCCAACGCATCGATTGACGCGATTCATCACCGTCTCGCGGCACATTGGAAAACTACGACATCTACCCGCCTCGGTCACGTTTTCCTTTGAGACGGTCCGAAGACTTCAATCGCCGATCGCGTTCGAGGTGTCGAGCGATTGTGGACCCAGCACATCGAGCGCCTTTCGGGCGCCTTCCAGCGTGATGTCGCGCGCTTCGACGATCATCGCCGCGACTTTCTCGACGCGATCCCCGGTCGCGCCGGCG
Organism: Polyangiaceae bacterium; assembly: GCA_049578005.1. Lineage (GTDB taxonomy): Bacteria > Myxococcota_A > Polyangia > Polyangiales > Polyangiaceae > Palsa-1150. The sequence goes on along the minus strand of JBAULD010000191.1, from coordinate 1,323 downwards.
GCGACGGCCACGGAGCGAGCGTGCAGGCCCATGTGACCTCGCTGGATGCCGTCGGTGGCGAGTGCACGCACTGCGGCAAGGTTGGACGCCAGGCCGATCGACGCGGCGACGCAGGCGAGCTCCTGGGCGTCGCGTACCCCGAGCAGCCGGAGCGACAGACGAGCCGCCAAGTGCACGCGGAGCGTTCCGCCGACCGTCCCCAGCGCGAGCGGCAACTCGAGCTTTCCGACGGCGTGCGCCCCGTCCCGGCGCCAGACTGCGAGCGGCTGATACCGGCCGGTGCGTGCTGCAAACGCGTGCGCACCCGCCTCGACCGCGCGCCAGTCGTTGCCGGTGGCGATGACGACCGAGTCGATGCCGTTCATTATCCCCTTATTGTGGGTGGCCGCTCGGTACGGATCGAGCTCCGCGAATCGGGAGGCGTTGACCATGCCGTCGATCACGTCGTCGCCGCTCATCTGAGCCGTGGCGAGGGCATCGGCGGGGACGCGACATCGCACACGCACGCAGCGCTTGTCGCAGAGATTCGAGAGGATCCGCAGCCCGACCCGGGCCCGGGCGATCTCCGCCACTCGGTCGGCCACCGACTCCGCGACACTGTTGACCAGGTTCGCGCCCATCGCGTCTTTGCAATCGACGACGACGTGGACGACCACTACGTCCTCGGCGAGCACCCGCGCCTCGACGCTTCGAGCGCCGCCGCCACGCGCGACGAGACCGGGAACCGATTGGTTGGCAAGTTCGACGATTTCGCTTTCCTGTTCCAGCACTCGACGCACCGAAGCTTCCGCGTCGGTCACGTCCCGCAGCTGGATCTGCGCGATCATCAGGGGAGGGTCGGCCTCGGCGGCGAAGCCTCCGCCCTCTCGCACCATTTTTGCCGCGTTCGACGCGGCGGCGACGACGCTCGGCTCTTCGATGACCATCGGGACGACGTGGTCGTGCCCGTTCACGCGCACGTTGAGGGCGACGCCGTACGGGAGGGCGTAGGTTCCGAGCACGTTCTCGACGAACTTGTCCGCGGTGGCGGCGTCGAGTCCGCCCGCGTGCAGCGCGTGTTCGATTTCGGCGAGATCGGCGCCGGTCGCGTCGCTCACCAGGGCGCGCCGCTCGCGTACGCTCCCTTTGTGGAAGCCGGGTAGTCGAGAGTTTCGGGCCATGGGTGCATTCCTCGAGGGGTTAGGCACGACCCCGGATTGCGGGGGACGCGTCGCTCGTCTGCGGCGATTCGGGGCGGAGACCACCTTGGTCGATGCGGAGCGCGAGGGGGCGCATCGCCAGTGCCTCCGCGCGCGATTGAAACGCCGCCGGAGGGGGCGCGAG
>JBAULD010000190.1:0-3674 GCA_049578005.1 Polyangiaceae bacterium | reverse complement strand
GCGCCGGCAGGATGGTCGCCGCCGCAGCCACCGCCGCCGCGCTTCCGAGAAACGCACGGCGCGAGCCAGATGAGGCGCGGACCCCGTCCGACTCGATGCGGTCGACAACCAGCTTCTCGTGATGGGAGAGATCGAGCGCCATGACTACCTCCGGCCACTTCTGGATAACACGCGACGGTTAGCGGGCCAACCGAGCCCGGTTCGGCGCAGCATACCAGACATCGGGTGACCGCGGACAGGCGCCGGCCTGTCCATGGCCGGGCACCGCAGCTTCTATGCCGCTCTTTGTTCTGCAAATTCAAGCGCTCGTGCGGCGGCATGAGGGTCGCACTCCCATCCCTCCGACGCTCACTCATCGGGGGGGCGTCACGCCACGAAAGTGTCCTCGGCCGGCTCCGGCCGAGGCGAATCAATAAGGGAGAGGACAATGGACGAGCAAACGAACAGGACCATGAAAGTAGTCTGGACGGTCGTCGATCGGGGACAGGGCAAGTCGTTCTGGACTCGCGTCGGCGTCGGGTTCGTCAACCGCGACGGGTCGCTCACGCTGCGGCTCGACGCCGTCCCAATCAACGGGACCTTGCAGGTGCGCGAGTGGCAGGAGCCATACGAGCGCAGGGCGGATTCCACAGACGCAGCGGCGCGCCCGAGGGCCAAACAGCATTCGACGGGCGACTCCCTCCTTTAGCGCGAAGGATGTCCGCCGTGGGACCCCCGTTCCTGGGCGTTCTCTCGCGTGCCGCGACGCGTGCGGTCGGATCTCGCTTTGCGAAGCCGATCGCGCGCGCCGCGCTCGCTGGAGCTGGACTCGCCATCCTTGCATTCATCGGACGCACGGCCGTGGCCGGCGCAGTATCCGACCCGGTGGCGGCGAACACCGCCTCCGTGGGTATGGCGGCCGAGCCCCCCTCGACTGTCCGACCCGGCGGAGGAGCGCTTGCACCGCCGGCTGCCGGCGCGCTCCTTCCGGCGGCGACGGACAACGCGTCCGCCGTGCCCATCTCGTCCGCATCCACCGCAGCCACCGCCCCCGCGGCGCCCTCGCGCGCTTCGCCGGACGACCCGGTCTTCCTCAACACGGCGTCTGACATCGAACTAAGGCGCCTGCCCGGCGTCGGCGCGAAGAGAGCGGATGCAATCCTCGGGCTGCGCGCTCGCCTCGGACGGTTCCGCGCGCTGGAAGATCTCCTCAAAGTGAAAGGCATCGGCCGCGCGACGCTCAAGCGCTTGCGTCCACTCGTCCGACTCGATCCGCCCGCCTCCGATGGCGGGCCTCCACGGCCCCCTACGTCGAATTCGCCGTAACGGCTCTTCGGAGCGCGTCGATCAGCGGCCGAATGCGCTCCTGCCGCAGCTTGTAAGCCGCGCGATTCGCGATCAGAACGCTCGAGATGCGCGAGATTTCTTCGCGCACCTCTAGCCCGTTCTGCTGCAAAGTCTCCCCTGTCTCGACGAGATCCACGATGAGGTCGGCGAGGCCCACGAGGGGGGCCAACTCCACCGAGCCGTGCACGGAAACGACTTCCGCCTGCACACCTTTCCGCGCGAAGTGAGCCGCCGCCGAGCGGGGAAATTTGGTCGCGACGCGCGGCACGCCGGTCGGAGCAGGCCTCCCCGTCACCCCCGCCACGACCATTCGGCACCGGCCGATTCCGAGGTCCAGGGGTTGATACAGATCGCAGGAGCGCTCCATCAGGACATCGCGCCCGCAGACGCCCAGGTCCGCGGCGCCGTACTCGACGTACGTCGGCACGTCGTCCGGCTTGAGCAGGAGAAAGCGCAGACCGGATCCCGGCATTTCTCGCACGAGGGATCGATCGTCGGCGAGCAGCACGGACGTATCGGCCCCCGCCAGCGCAAAGAGCGGTGCAACCACTCGGAGCACCCTCCCCTTGGGTAGCGCGATCGTCAGTCGCTCGGTCATGCGTCGGCTCCCTTTACTCGCTCGATGGTAGCCCCGATGCCCCTGAGCTTGGTCTCGATGTGTTCGTACCCACGATCGATATGATAGACGCGCCGCACTTCCGTCTCGTCCGCTGCGACGAGCCCCGCGATGACAAGCGACGCGCTCGCGCGCAAGTCGGTGGCCATGACGCTGGCGCCATAAAGCCGATCGACACCTTGCACGACGGCGGTGTTTCCGCGGAGAGCGATATTCGCTCCCATGCGCTGGAGCTCCGGTACGTGCATGAAGCGATTTTCGAAGATGGTCTCGGTGATGACGCTCTCACCCCGGGCCAGGCACATGAGCACCAGGAACTGCGCCTGCATATCGGTCGGAAATCCGGGATGCGGCGCCGTCGTGACGTTCACCGTGCGAAGTGGGCCGTTGCGACGTATCCGTACGCTCTGTCCTTCGCTCGCCACTTCGACGCCGGCGGCGCGCATCTTCACGATGAGCGCCTCCATGTCCGAGAGCTCCGCCCCGTCGAGAACGACGTCGCTCCCCTCGTTGACGGCCGCGGCGACCATGTACGTGCCCGCTTCGATCCGGTCCGGGATGATCGCATGATCGAACGGCGCAAGCTCCCCGCGGTCGGAGCCCTCGATGTGGATGACGTCGGTGCCGGCTCCGTCCACCCGGGCCCCCATCTTGTTGAGCACTCTCCCGAGCTCTTCCACCTCCGGCTCTCGCGCGCAGTTGACCAGCGTACTCCGCCCTTTGGCGAGCGATGCCGCCATCATCAAGTTCTCCGTCCCCGTCACCGTGGGAATATCGAAGCACACCTCAGCGCCCCGCAGGCGTCCGCTTCCTCCTGGGCCTTCCGCGATGACGTAGCCGCGCTCGAGGCGAATGCGGCACCCCATCGCCTCGAGGCCCTTCAGATGCTGGTCGATCGGCCGGGCCCCGATGGCGCAACCGCCCGGAAGCGAAACCTTTGCCCGGCCGAAGCGCGCGACAAGTGGCCCGAGCACGAGGACGCTTGCGCGCATTTGCTTCACGAGCTCGTAGGGAGCCTCTGGACGCACGCTCGTACCGGCCCCGACGGCCACTTCCGGGGCGGAGACCGCCACGTCCCGACCGAGAAATCGCAGGAGCGCCGCGGTGGTCTGGATGTCCCGGAGGGCCGGGACGTTCCGTAACCGGCTCGCGCCGTCGGAGAGGAGCGTGGCGCATAGCATCGGGAGGGCGGCGTTCTTGGCGCCGCTAATCCGGATCGAACCGCGGAGCGGAGCACCGCCGCGAATGCGGATGGCATCCATGGGTAGCTCTTAGCCCAATCCGACAATAATCCGACGGCATAAGCGCGAAGTAGCGACCGAAATGCGGCGCGCGCTCGGACCCCTCGAACGCCGTCGTCGGGGTCGCCGACGAACGGGATCGTGACCGGCCCGCGAGTCGAGCCAAAAAGGCCGCCTATGCTATCCCGCGCCCAGGACCACGCTCACCCGGCTCCGCAAGCGCCAGTCGTTCGCCGCATCTCGCGGCTTCTCTCCTTCGGTCGTGACGATCCACACGTGGGGCCGCGAGGCGAGGATCTCTTCGCCGAGTACGTCCCGCTGGGCCGCAGAAACTCCGCGCGAGACGCGCGGGAACAGATCGACCTCCTCGCGGCGGACGTGCTCGGCGAAGAGCGTCCGAAGTGCGGCGATACGCTCGTCGAAGGACCGATCGCCCACGCTGGTCTTGAGGAGGGTCCGCAGCTCGATTCGAAGGAGGAGGTGTTCGTCAC
>JBAULD010000189.1:0-6318 GCA_049578005.1 Polyangiaceae bacterium | reverse complement strand
CGTCTCCCCCGCGGGGACGTCGATGATCGCTTGACCGGTCCCCGTGACGTGCAGACCGGCCCTGCGCGCGTTCGTCAGGCCGTTCAACGTGGAGGTCACGGCGGCTCCGATTCGCACGATGCCCGCGTTGTGGACGAAGATCCCGTCGTTGACGAAACTCGTGACGTCGACGAACGAGATATGCGGAGCGTTGGCGGCGGTGACACCCGCGCCTGTGTCGACCACGATGCCGAAGCTGGCCATGTTGCCCGTGCTCCGCCCGTTGATCACGAGCGCGTTGCCGGCCCCCGCGTCGTCGGGCGAGCCCAGGTTGATGCCGGACCCCGGCGCGTTCAGCGTGAAGCCGGAAGTGCCGTCGGGCACGTCGATTTCGACCGTACCGCCGCTCGTCGTGAGGTTGACGTTCGCGGGCAGAACGATGGGGAACGTCTCGCCCGCCGCGACCGTGGACGGGCCGACGACGACAATCGAGGTCGTACTGGCGGGGGTCCCGATGACTTGCAAGGCTCGCGCGATCGTCTTGAACCCGCAACCAGGCGTCGTATCGCCGGTCCCCGTCTGATCGCTACCGTTGACCGGGTCGACCGTATACGAGTTGCCCGTCACGGCGCCGCACGCCGTGCACGTGTTGTGATCGCACGTCGCGTGGGGGTTGTTGAGCTTCATCGCGCAGAAGGCCGCCGAGTTCGCGCCCGGGCAGCACGCGTTCGCTCCCGTGCCCGGCTGGCAAGTTCCGGTGCAGCAAATATCCCCTGCGTTGACCGGGCAGACGCCCACTGCGGCGCCCGACGACACGCCGGCGTCGACCGGGCAGGTGCCCGCGACGCATGCCCCCGTGGCGATATCGCAAACCGGACCGCCCGCCTGGTCCGCGCACTGCGGGTCGGCGGTGCACTTGCCGCAAACGTTGGGGGTAGTGGGGCCGCACAGTCCGCCATTGGCGTTACCCGTGCAGTCGCCATTGTGGCGACAGTTGCCCGGCGTGCAGACGCCAGCGAGGCACAAATACGGCATCGTCGCGCTTCCGTAGGCGGCCGTGCAGTGGACGTCGTCGGTTGGATCCGCGCAGGCTGCACACGCTCCGCCCTTGCAGAGCGCGTCGTTTCCGTTGTGCGCGCACGCCGCGTTCTCCGCACCGCAGACGGCGCCGTCGGCGGCGTCCGCTTTCGTGGCCCCGTCGTTTGCGGCGCCATCGCTCCCGTCGGGCGAACCCGTCTCGGGCGATGTGCTCGTCTCCGGCACCGTGGAAGAGTCGCCGCTGTCCGCCCCGTCCGTCTTGGCCGACGAATCCCCTGAATCCGCAGTAGTGGAGTCCCCGCCCAATCCTGAGTCGCCCAGGGTCGCGTCTCCGCCGCCATCGCCCGTTCCGCCACTCCCGCTCGCGCCCGATGACGACGAGCCGCCGGATGACGATGAACCCGACGACGAGGAACTACCGGAAGACGAAGACGACGAACCACCGGAGGACGAGGACGAAGAACCACCACCAGAAGAAGACGATGAAGAAGATGATGAGGACGAGGCTTCCGGCCCGCTATCGCCTCCACCCCCACCACCTTGGGGGGCGCTCGAGTCGCCTCCACCGCATCCGGCAACGTTTACTGCAAACGCCATGCTGCAAATGGCGCCGAACCCCCAAACACTGCGCAAAAGTCGGGATACGATCATCGCCGTCACGTATCACCGGCGTCTATCGGGTTCAATATGCAAGAGTTGCGGCAGTTACGCTTACATCTTGCGGTCGGGCGCCCGTAAGATGAGCGCCCAATGGCCCTCCCCAGCTCGAACGACCAGGTTTCGATCGGCAGTTCGCCCGACAACGACGTGGTCCTTGCTGGTGCCGGCGTCGCTCCCCATCACGCCCGCATCGTCCGTCGCGAAGGACAGCTCTTCTTCACGGACCTCGGCGCGGGGGCGCCGACGACGGCCAACGGAGCGCCCATTGCGCCCGGGCAGCCGATGGCATTCGACTTTCGCACCGTATTCGCGATTGGCGGTGTCCCCGTGCCTCTCGCGCACCCGGCGATTTCCATGCTGCTCTTGTCGCCGGGCCATCTCGCAGCCCCCAGCGGCCAGATTGTCGTCGGGCGCGATGCGGCCCGCGCGTCCGTCGTCGTCTCCCACCCCGCCGTGAGCGGTCAGCACGCCACTCTGATGCTCGACCGAATGGCGGTCGTCGATCACGGCTCCACGAGCGGTACCTGGATCGCGGGCCGTCAAATCCCGCCGAACCAGCCGACCCCACTCGACCCGAACGGGATTGTCGCCTTCGGTCCGGTCCCGATTCCGGTCCGCGTCCTCGCGCAAGCGGCGGGATTGGCGGGGGCACCGCTCGCAGGGGCGGCGGCGCAGGCGCCGCGAGGGCAGGCGCCTCAGGCCGAGGGAGTCCCCCGCAAACACCGAACGATCATCGGCGAATTGAAGCTCGACGACCTCGATTCTCGAGTCGTGACCATCGGACGTACCCCCGACAATCAAATCGTGGTCAATCACCCGCAGGTAAGCTCGAAGCACGCTCAGATCGCCAAGAGCGGAGACCAACTCTTCCTCGAAGACCGCGGCAGCGCGAACGGCACCTTCGTTCGGGGTCAGCGCCTGACCCCTGGACAGCGCGTGTCCGTGGCCAACGGCGAGAAGGTCTTCATCGGCCCGATGCCTCTCCTGATTCACTTCGCCGACAGCCGCATCAACGTCGTCGTCGAGGATCAGGCCAATTGGGCGGGCAAACCGCTCTACGAGATCGAAGCGTGGGACCTATTTCTCGAGGTGCCCGATCGCGACAACACGACGCAGATGAAGGTTCTGCTCGATCACGTTTCGTTCAAAGCGCTCCCGGGGGACATGATCGCCCTCATGGGCCCGTCGGGCGCCGGAAAGACGACGCTGCTTCTCGCGCTGAACGGCTATCTCCCGCCCAGCAGCGGGCAAGTACGGATCAACGGCGAGGACCTCTACACGATCTACGACGCGCTCCGAGGCAGCATCGGCTACGTCCCACAGGACGACATCGTTCACCCCGAGCTCACCGTCTTCGAGGCCGTGAAATACTCGGCGCGCTTCCGGCTGCCGCCGGACTACAGCGACGAGGAGATCGACCGGCGCGTCGACGAAACGCTCCGCGATCTCGGGCTCGAAGGCCTCAGGAATCTGCAGATCGGCAAGCCGGAAAAGAAGGTCCTATCGGGGGGTCAGCGCAAGCGCGTGAACATCGCGCTCGAGCTCGTGACCGATCCGGTGATCTTGTTCTTGGACGAGCCGACCAGCGGACTCGCCGCCGACGACACGACGGCCCTCATCAACCTGCTCGCCGAGCTCACGAAGAAGACCGGCAAGACCATCGTGATGACCATCCACCAGCCGGCGAAGGACGAGTTCGAAAAGTTCAACCTGTGCTTCGTCATGGGCTACGGCGGGATCCCCACGTACTTCGGCCCCACGGGCGACCCGTCGTACTCGTTTTTCGGATCCATCCTGTCGCGCGCCCCGGCCGCCATGCAGCCGCACAAGCGTGTCGACAACCCGCGCGACATGTTCGACATGCTCAACGTTCGCGAGCGCCTCGTGCTCGACGAGATGCGCCGCGCCGACCCTCACGCGACCCGCGGCAGCGCACGCGCCGAAGCAGCGAGAGCCTGGCGCAACGAGTTTTTTCGGAATGACAATCCACTGTTTCAGCAAATGTTCTCGGCCCGCCGCGCGATCGGGACGGCGCCCGCAGCGACCGGCGTGCCCCACCGGGCCGACGTCGCGGTCGTACGACAGCTCGGGCTCCTCTTGTCTCGCTACTGGCGCGTCAAGCTGCGCGACCGAACGGGGGCCGCAATCATGTTCTTGCAGGCGCCCATCATCGGCGTCCTTCTTTGGCTCGTTTTCGGCGGGCAAAAGGACGCTGTTCCGTATTGGTGTCTCGGTGCGCTTCAGGAGCTTTCTACCAAGAACAACATGAGTTCGACGGCGACGTCGAATCTCCTCAACACGATGAAGCCGACGACCGATCACACGGCCGCGATGTTCTTCGTCGTGGTGAGCTGCGTTTGGTTCGGTACGAGCAACGCCGCGCGCGAGATCGTCACCGAACGCGCGATCTACCTGCGCGAGCGGATGGTCAACCTTCGCCTGCTCAACTACGTGCTTTCGAAATACCTCCTGCTCGGTTTCTTCTGCGTCTTGCAGTGCTCGATGCTCCTCGGAATCGTCTTTTTCACGCTCGGTTTCGACGGCGGCCCGACGGCGTTCTTGCTCGAGCTAGGCAACCTGATTGCCCTGGCCATGAACGCCACCGCGCTCGGGCTGTGCGTGTCGACTGTCGTCGCCTCGGCCGAAGCCGCCATGGCGCTCACGCCCATAGCCCTGATTCCGCAAGTGGTGCTCGGCGGGCTGATGGTGCCCATGACCACGAATCCCACGCTGCGCCCGCTGATGTTCCTGATGCCTTCGCGCTGGGGGTTCGAGGGGTCAATCGCGCCCGAAAGAATGGCAATCGCCTCGTCGGCCGCCTGGAACATCGACTTGCACAAACCCGATCTGACGAGCGTTCCGGACTTCATTCAGGGCGGGCGGTTTCAGTGCGCGGTCGCGCAAATAGCGAGCGATTCGCTGATAGGCGCCTGGGGCTTCCCGGAGTGGAGCACGCTCTGGTTACCCTCGGCGGTGCTGTTCGGGATGACGTTCGTGATGATGATCGTCCTTCTAATCGGACTAAAGCGCCGAGACCCCGTGTAGAAGCCCGCCTACGGGCGGACGCCGTAGACGGTCACACCCTTGTGCCAGCCGTGGGGGCCTCCGACGAAGCCCGGCGGGTGATAGTGCCTTTCGAGCACGAATACATAACGCCGCCCGTCGACGCTCATCGAGCGCTCCGAGCCCATGGGCAGGTCCAGGAACGACTTTGCCAGACGGACAATCTCCGGCGTGACGACTTTGAGGTGCACTCGCGTAGAGGTCGTATCGTCGGAGGATTCCCCTTCGGTTTCCTCGGCCTGCTCGGCGGGCGCAGCCTCGTCTTCGCCGTCGCTGTCTTGCGCGTCGTCGCGCGCCTCGGTGGCGGCCTCCGTGCTCGCCGCCTTCTCGATCGGCATGCCGTGCGATCGACTGGGAGGCGCGGACGCCGACATCGAAACGAGCCACCAGGCGAACGTCATCGCAGGCACGAGCATGAACCACCTCTTTCGTGTGCAGTACGCAGCGTTTCCGATGCGGGGACGGGCCGCTCATAGTTGAACCGTGCCAACTGCGGCGGGAGCATGCGGGGGCAACCAAAAAGCAATTGTTTCAATGGGGCGCAACGATTACGCCAAGCGAGGCACACACTGTCTCGAGCGCGATGTGATGCCGGTTGGCATCAGGTCCACGGCATCAGCCGGCGGCGCGCCGACGACTGACCGAGCTAAGACGGACACCATCAAGACAGGCGCCGCGACGGCCCCCGCGCACGCGGATTGAAACCTGAGGCGTTCGACTATGAATCATCGAAGTGCCGATGGGAAGGCTGAAGCACGAGAAAGAACGCGGCGAGGCGGCCGCGACGCGATGACCATTCTTCTATCGATCGAACAAAGTGGCCTCACTGGAACCTGAGCCAAAATCGCGCTCCGACGTTCCGCTCGTGCGCTCCGCTCTTGCGCTCGCGGGCCTCGCTTCGTCCTTGATCGCGCTCGTCGGGGCGATTGCCGGGGCCGTTCGCCTCCTCCCGTGGCTGCTCGATCCCCGAGTGCCCTGGCCGGTTTCTGCCCCCTTCGCCCGGGGGCTCGCGGCATTGGCGCTCGAGTCGGCACTCGCGATCGGGTGGCCGATCGGCTGGTGCCTAGCCTGCTTTCGGGCAATCGAGAGTGGTGAGGCGCGCGTTTTCGAGATGCTGGGCGAAGCGCCCGCCCGAACGATCAGCCGCCTCGCCCCGCAGGGCGCGGCGCTCGCACTCGGGCTCGCGACCGTGTCCTTCGTATGCGCGAGCGACGCAAACGCACCGGGACGCGTGGCGACCGAGCTTCTCCTTCGAGCCCGCGCGGCATGCGGCGAGGCGCGGAGCCCGATGACGTACGTCGTTCCGTTCACGGGGATGACGTGGCTCTGCGCGCCGGATCGCGCGCCGCTTCTCGCGGGCACGGTCCCGGGCAGAAAGGGCGGAGCCGTCGCGACCGCGAGGGGAGCGCGAATCTCGGGCGACTTCCGTGCGATCGACCTCGACGATGCCCGGATCTACGTGCCCGGCCGTCCGCCGCTCGCGGTCCACGCCCGAACGGTCGCGCTTCGCGGGATGGCGCCCTGGGCCCACGCGTCGACCCTTCTGCCTGCGCTCCGGGCCTCCCTCCTGGCCCTGAC
>JBAULD010000188.1:0-14479 GCA_049578005.1 Polyangiaceae bacterium | reverse complement strand
ATCCCGAACTGGGCGACGCCCCACGAGTTGTCAATCGTCGTGTCGAGCTGCGAAATGACCTTGTGCATCCCTTTGAAATACGTCCGAAACGCCTCCTTGCCACGTCTAGGCTCGTGCTCGGGGGTGTTCAACTCGACGTCGTCGGTGAGACCCGCGAGGTAGTCGGCTTCGCGATCGTCCTCGAGCGCGTCGAGCTCGGCGGCGACCGCCGCGACGTTCTTCTTCTCCTCCGGAGCGCCCGACTGCTCGAAGACTTGCGTTACCGCGTTCGCGGGAAAGGGTGGCACCGGAAGCGCCAACAGGCTCTTCGGTCCCGAGCCGAGCATCGCCTGGACCACGGCAACGTCGAAATAGAGGTGAACATCGGAAAGCGAGCCGTCGTCTTTCGTCCACAAGAGACTCAGGCCCTGGAACACGACGGTCTTGTGCGTCGCTGCGACGCCCATCCAGTTTCCGGCTTGAACGCCCTTGAGCGTCCACTCCACAGCCTGCGCGGTCGCGGTCCGCCAAACGCGATTGGCGACGACGGTGCGCGCATCGAAGGACCCGAGCAGGGCTTGGTGGGCCCGAACGGCGGCGTCGCGACCGTGCAGGTCCTCGCCCCCGGGGAACGAGAATCGAGCGTCGTCGTCGAGCAGCGGCGCTAGCTGCGCGAATCCGGGGGAGGCGAGCGCGGCGACGTACTTCTCCGCGGCGGCGCGCTCCTTCATGGTGGGCACGGGGCGGCCCGCGGGGGCGACCGGCTGCGCTTCGAGCGAACTCCAGTTGACAGGGGGTGGCGGGGGCCTCGTGACGGTCTCGCTCGAACAAGAGGCGACCAGCGATCCCGCCAGCGCCAACATCATCCCGTGGCTTTGCATCGCGAACGATCTCCGTTGTGGTGGGTCAGAACGCAACCCCGAGGGCGAGCAGCACGCGGGGGGCAAAGCCGCTATTGGCGTAGAGCGACGCCGGCAGCTGCTGGTCTGGAATCGACTTGCTGGTGGCCTGGTATTGCACGCCGCCGCCGAGGACGAGAGCAATCCGGTCGGCGACGAGCGCCTGGTATCCCACGTCCGCAGCAAAGCCGTAGCTTTGGAAGTTCGTCTCGGCGCCGTTCGCGGCCTTGCCGGTCATCGATCCGAAGAGAAACGACGGGCCGACGAAGAACCCCCGAGGGCCCCCTTCGCCGGTGTAGTAGCGGTACCCGATTTCGCCTCCCCAGCCGAAGAACTTCTGTGCGGGCAGCTGGACGGCATTGCCATTGGCGTCCGTGTTCGCGGTGACGAGCGCCGCCGTCGTGGTCGACGCGTAAAAGGGCACGAGGACCAGGGCGTGGTGATCGACCGGCGCGATCACGACGTCGACGCTCGCCTTCGTGATGAAGAGGGTCAGCGGATTCCAATCGATGCTTACGTACCTGCGGGCGGACGGCTGTTCGTGGACGACGACGTCAACCGGAGGTGGCTGCTCGGCGAGCGAAGGTGGCTGTGCGGTTGCGGACGTCGCAATCGTGGACGCGATCCCGAAACATGCGCTCGTGAGGAGGTTGCCGACCGGAGAGAACCGACTCATGACAGCGCCGCTTGGCAAGGTCCGTGCTAACGCCGGCCCCATGCGCCTGCGACCCATTCTGATCGTGGTGGCCTTCCTCAATGTTGCCCATTCGCAAGTCGCCGTCGCAGACGATGGCGGCGACGCCAGCGACGCCGCCGCCGACGCAGATCTCGTCTCAGACGCCTCCGAATCCGACGCCTCCGACGCCGCGGAAGACGCGCTGACCGAAGAGGCTTCCGCGGGAAATGCCGCGCCCACGAGCGGCACGCCCGGCGGTTCGGGGTTCTCGGTGGCGTGCGACGGCGGGTTGTGTGACACGACGACTGGTTCGCAGTGCGGTGTCGCGGTGGGTTCGGCGAGACGCGCGCGCCACGACCCGGACCTCTGGATCGCGACGGCCGTCGCGGTCGCGATCCTCGGTGCGCGAAGAACCTGGCGCAGGGCGTCACGCCCCTATGTACGGACGGCCGCGAGCTAGAACGCCCCACCTGCCATGAGCCCGCCGAGTCCCTTGGTCCCTCACTTCTCCAGTTCCCACCCGGACACGTTGCACCTCGCTGGTGCGGCTGTTGCTTGGCGCCGAAACCCCATGCTCGTTCGATCGCGTTGTCTGTCCGCCTTGTTGGTTGCACTGGCGATGCTGTTCTCGAGTGGGGCGCGCGCAGACGGCGGCGTGGTGCCGCCTTCGTTCGAGGTTCCGGCCGTCCTCGAACTCGACGAGGCCCTGCGAATCTTCCGAGCCCGCGGCCTCGATCTGCTGATCGCGGAGGCTGCCGTTCGGACGGCCGAAGGAGCGGTCAAGATCGCCGGAGCACCTCCGGGAGGCAACCCGGTCGTCAACGCCAGCCTCGGAAACGCCTTCACCTACGTTCCCAACCAGACCCAGTGCAACCAGGGGGGCGCGGTGTGCACGCCCTGGGTCGTGAACGTCGGCGTCTCGGATTCGGCGGCGATCGTCGACTCGCTCTCCGGAAAGCGCGATCTGCGTTTGAAAGTCGCGCGCAACGCGCTGGCGGCGGCGAAGATGTCTCGGGTGGATGCCGAGCGCACGATCGCGTTCCAGGTCAAGTCGGCCTACGTGCAGGTGGCCGAGGCCACGCTTGCGTTGAGGTTCGCCAAGGACGTGGCCGAGTCGAACGTCAAGACGCTCGACCTCTTTCAAACGCGTTACAAAGCGGGAGCGATCAACGACGGCGATCTCGCGCGCATCGAAACGCAAAAACTCGAGGCTGATCAGGCCGTGTCGACGGCGCGGTACCTGCTGCGAGAAGCCCGCGTCGCACTGGCCTTCCTCATCGGCGTGCGCGGCCGCGTGCCCGACTTCGACATAGACGCGAACGTCCTCAGCTTCGCGGTACCCCCGAAGCTCGCGGACGCGGCGGAAGTCGGTCTTCTCCGCACCGCATTCGATCATCGCCCGGACCTCATCGCCCTCGGGTACCAGAAGGCATCGGCGGCGGCCCAAGTCGATCTCACAAGGCGGCAGCGTTTTCCCGATATCAGCTTGTCGGTCGACTACGGACAGGGTGGCTACGGCGGCTTAGGCACCAACGCGCCCCTTCAGTCGCCGATCGTGACGTTCGGCATTTCCGCGCCGATCCCCGTGATTTATCAGCTCCAAGGCGAGATCCGGCAGGCGGAGGCGCAGTTCGACACCAACGCGCTCCAGCAAGCGAAGACGGCCGCCCAGGTCGTCAACGACGTCTCGAGCGGCTACGCCGCGTTTCTTGGGGCGCGCGAGCTCGTGCAGCGAATGGAGGGTCCGCGCCGCGAGGGCGGAGGCCTTTTGCAGAGCGCGAAGGCTGCCCGCGATATGACGCGCCTTCAATACGAAAAGGGTGCCGCGAGCCTGACCGATTTTCTCGACGCCCAGAGAACGTACATCGCGACCAACGTCGAATACTTCCAGGACTTGACGAACTATTGGACCGCCGTGTTCCAGCTCGAAGGATCGGTGGGTATGGACTTGCGGTAAACCGGCGAGCAGCAGTCCCGCCTGCTGGCGCACAGCGCCGTTCCTGTATCAGCCGAAGTTTACAGCTTGAAGGGATGACAGAGCGCGTAGGGTGCCCCGCGAACTTTGCCCAAAAGCTCGAAAGAGCGGGGATTGGACTCCGTTCCCACGCCGTGGAGGGCCCGCGACCTCGAGGGCGGGCGATTCTTGCGCCGCCGGGCGCACGCCAGGATACAACACGCTACCGTCGCCTTTCGTCTTCTTCCCCTGGAGGTCATTCTCATGGCAGCAAGTGAGTTCCCCCGCGCGCGAGAGCGCCGCGCTCCCAATCGCTCCACCCGGCGCATCGCCGCCGTCGTAGCGGTCACCTGCATGGGGCTGGGCATGGTCGCGTCGTGCAGCGGCGGCAGCGACAACACGGGAGGGGGTGACAACAACTCGAACGGCCCGGACGCCACGGCTTCCTCCTCGGGGAACAACAACTCGAGCGGCAATAACTCCAGCGGGAACAACTCGGGCGGCAATAATTCCAGCGGGAACAACTCAAGCGGCAATAATTCCAGCGGGAACAACTCGAGCGGCAATAACTCCAGCGGGAACAACTCGAGCGGCAATAATTCCAGCGGGAACAACTCGAGCGGCAATAACTCCAGTGGGAACAACTCGAGCGGCAATAACTCCAGCGGCGGCAGTTCCAGCGGCAACGGCTCTGGGGGCAACGGCGGCAATAACTCGAGCGGCAATAACTCCAGCGGCGGCAGTTCCAGCGGTAACGGTTCCGGGGGCAACAGCGGCGGGAACGGCGGGGGCAACGGCAGCAGTTCGTCGTCGGGCTCGGGCGGCGGAGCAGACAGCGGCGGGGGCGGTGGCTGCACGAACAGCGACATGACCCTGATCAACGAGGATTCCTCGGGCATCGCCTGCAACAACCAGTGGGGCATCACCGGGGCTTGGTATTGCTTCGCCGACACCTCCGGAACGAGCAGCTGCCCGGGTGGAACCGCGGGAAACGGCGTCATCCCGTACAACAAGATGAACAACGCGATGTGCCTGAGCGGGACGACCGCCTCCGGGATGCCCAGCGCTACGGCGTACGGAGCCGCGATCGGTCTCGAGCTCAACCACGTGAATCCGGATGCGGGCCCCAAGTCGCCCTACAACGCCAAAGCCAAGGGTATCGTCGGCTTCGCGATCACCATCTCGGGCGACAGCGGGGGCTCGATCCTCAACGTCAACTTCCCGCCAGCGCAAAGCAGCACCGGCGAGGCCCCCGGTGTCACGTTGCCGGGAGTCGCCACCGGGTCGTCGCCCATCACGTACAACGTCCTCTTCAGCGACGCGATCATGTCGGACAATTCCGCGACGCCGATTCCGAAGGTCGTCGACCCGACGAACGTCACCGACGTCCAGCTCAAGATCGACGTGGACGGGATCGCCCACGCCTACAACTTCTGCATCACCAAGATCGTGCCGCTCACGGCCGCCCCGGCGGCGCCTGGCTCTCAGACCGCGCTCGGGCCGACCTTCAACGAAGGCAAACAGATCGTCGTCACCGGTCTCGGCCCGTACGGCGTCCAGAACGATCCGTTCAACGTCGGCAGCGACCCCATGACGATGTCCGTGACGTACGGAGGCGGTCAGGTCGGCTTCACCGCCACGTCGAACTTCACGTCGAGCAGCACGACGCCCGGCGCGTTCCCCTCCGTGGCTTACGGCTGGATCCACGGAGGCAACTTCGTCGGCGGGGCCGACTCTGCGGCTTACACGACGGCGAAGACCATCGGTTCGCTGGCATCAGTGACGAGCAGCTGGTCGTTCACAGCGGGCAGTGGAAGTTGGGACGCCGCGTACGATTGCTGGCTCGGTAGCAACTCCGATTCGATCAACCCCGGCTCGGAGCTGATGGTCTGGCTGGCGCACGCCACCGTCAATCCGATCGGCGGACAGAATACGGCGACGACGATCGCCGGCGCGACGGGCTCGTGGACCTACAGCACCGGGACCAACGGAACCGGACAGCCCGTCGTCAGCTACGTGAGCACGACGTCGATGACGTCGGTCTCGAATTTCGACCTCTTGCCGTTCATGAAAGACGCGGCGAGCAACGGGCGCGCGAGCCTGAGCACCGGTTCGTATCTCCTCGGTTGCCAGGCGGGCTTCGAGCTCTACAACCCCGGCACCTGGAAGACCAACTCGTACAGCATGAGCATCAAGTGATTGACCAGACACTTCGCCGTGCGTTCGCCGGAGTCATCCTCGGCGCGGTCGCCACGGTTTGGACTGCCGGCTGCTCCAGCGACACGACCAGCGGTCCCGGTCCCGACGCGGCCACCGGTGGGGACGCCAAGCCAGAAGCGAGCGCCGAGACCGGCGCGTCGACCCCCGACGGACGCGCACCGTCCGACGGGGGCGGCGCGGAGGCCGCGAGCTACACGTACGTCCTCATCGACGACATGGAGACGACAACGCACGGGCCGATCGAGCTCGCGGGGATCGATCCGCCGCTGTCGCCCGGCTACTGGTTCAACTTCGGAGCGAACGTCTGCGGGGACACCGCGACCCCGCCTTTGACCGAGTTCACGTTCACGGCGCTGCCCACGCCGACGACGACGTACAAGGGCAAAGCGAGCATGCACGCCGCGCATCAGCAGTGCGGACTGAACGGGAAGTACGACGTTTGCGGGATCGGGCTCGAGTTCGCCCAGGTGACGGACTACGACGCGGCCGCACCGATCACGGCCGCTCCGATGATGTGCCCGGATGCGTCCACGGGTGACGCAGCGGGCGGGGCGGCTTCGCCGAGCGACGCGGCTTCGCCGAGCGACGGGGCTTCGGCGAGTGACGTGGCTTCTGCGCACGACGCCGCGCCGACGGATGCCACGGCCTCCGTGGACGCGGTGGCGTCATCCGGCTCCCCCGGGCAGGACGCCGGCGACGGCGGAGACGCCGGACCTCCGATTCCCAAGGTCACGGTGCCCTTCGATATCAGCCAGTACAAGGGAATCACGTTTTGGGCGAAGGCCGCGGTCACGGGCGACGCGGGCGCCCTCTCGCTCAAGGTTCAATTCCCCGATACCGATACCGATCCACGCGGCGGGGTTTGCAACAGCGCCCTGGCGGGCGCAGCGGGCCCGACAGACCTCCTCGAATGCTACAATAACTACGCCATTCAAATGGAAATGGTGGCCGATACCTGGCAGCAGTTTACGGTATTGTACAAGGATCTCGTGATTTCGCCGGACTACGGCTATCAGACGCCAGGTCCTTGGGACGGGAAAAAGGTCTACGGCATCCAGTGGCAAGCTCAGCGAAACGACGACTCGAACGGCATCGCCGAGATTCAGGACTTCTGGATCGACGACGTCTACTTCATCGAATAGGTCTTTCGACGAAGGCGCATCGCGGAGGTATCCCATGTCCAAGGTCAAGGCGATTCCGGCGGGACTGCACACGGTCACGGCCCAGCTCACCGTAGACGGCGCATCGGAGGCCATCGCCTTCTACAAGAGGGCGTTCGGCGCCGAAGAGATCGCGCGAGCGCCCGATCCCAGCGGCAAGAAGATATGGCACGCCGAGATCCGCATCGGCGATTCTCAGCTTTTCATCAACGACGCCTTCCCCGAGATGGGAGGCGCCGCGAACAAGACGCGGCTGTGGCTCTACTCGGAAAGCGTGGATGCCCTCTTCAAGCGCGCGGCGGACGCGGGGGCGACGATCAAGATGCCCCCCGCCGACATGTTCTGGGGCGACCGCATGGGCGTGCTGAGCGATCCCTGGGGCAACGAGTGGACGCTCGCGCAGCGGGTGAAGGACATGACGCCCGACGAGATGCGAGAAGCGCAGGCCGCGTTCGTCGCTCAGATGAAGAGGTAACCGAGTTCCCGGAGAGGCGCGCTTCACCTCGCCCCTTCTTGCACCGCCGGGGGCCCGGCGGCCGAACCGCCGCCGTTGGCGACGGCAAGGCCGAGGACGGCGACGACGAACCAAAAGAAATAGCTGAAGGCGTCTTCTCGCCGCTCCGCTGCGACGACGACGGGCACGGCTCGCGGCTTGGGCGTGGCTACGGCTACTCGATAGGGGGTCACGACAAGTCATTATGTCCGTCGTCGCAGCGTCGTCCACTGGAGCGCACCGCGTGCTGCGTTTGAGAGGGTGGTGCACAGAAAGACGGAAAGGCGGGACCGGCTGCCACCAAGCTTCCCGGCTTCCCGCCTTCCCGTGAGTCCTCAAGGATGGTTCGATTTAGCGCCGTTGAGGCCGGCGCTCCTGGCCAGGTCAGCGGGACGGGTCGCTAGGGCTAGGGCTGGGGTCCGCCCAGTGCGGGCACGAATGCGGAGCGTGGCGGGCGTGGTGGACGACATGTGCGATGCCCGAGCCGTACCCCGCGAAGGTCCCGAACGCGAGCAAGGCGATGGTGATTCTGCGTCGCATGGTCCTTCTCCTTCTCACGCCCACACGTTGTCATGGTGGTCGCTCCACCGCGGTCCGCCACCGAACCACCCGCGCCTTTGAAGGAACTCGGCGAGCTGCTTTCGCTGGCGCTCGTCCAAGGCCTCTGTGATCTTCTTGATTGCCTCGACGAACGACACCCGAGCCTGGGCGAGAAGACGGTCGTGACGCGCGAAGGTCTCATCGAGCGTTTGGTCGTCGATGAGACCGCTCGATACGGCTTGGGCGAGATCGGCTCTCGTTCGTTCTGCTTCTTCGCGAACGGCGCGCCGGTGGGAGCGCAGATCTTCGAGCGCGCTCATGATTGCTTTCTCCTGGCCGGGCGTCGTGGCCATACGTTCGAAGATCGAACGGAGCCACATGCGCGGTCCGCCGCCCATGCCGCCGCCGCGACCGGCGTGGTACGAGCCGCACCCTGCGTATCCGAGCCGGCCATACCCGCCTCGGCGAAGTACTTTGACCAGCCCGATCAGGCAAACCGTACCGATGATGAACCCGAACATTGCATCCTCCTGAGGCGAAAAGAAGGTCGCCTCGCACCAGATCGATGCGCACGAAATGAGAAAGCGCGCGTTCGGACGCGGTGAAGAAACGTAAAGGGTTCCCCGGGCGCCCTATTTCCCGCGCGATCGCACGAGCTGCGTCAACCCGAAGGCCGCGAGCAGCCCCCCGACGACCATCAGCGCCGTGCTACTCCCCGTGCCGAGGAGCGTGAATCGTCCGCTGGCTCCCGCGGCCACCGCCACCAGACCGAAACCGATGTTCCAGACGCCGGATCTCATCACCGAGAAGCGTAGCTCGCATTGATCGCCCGCGGGGGGGGAAGGTGAGTGGCGAGCTGCCGCGGGATCGGCCACAATCGCTCAGGCAAAGGACAATATCGTGGGTCGGCAGGCGGAACGTGCGCCGGCGGAGCTCGAGTACTTCCGAGCGATGCTGACGGCGTACATGACGAAAAAGGGTTTACGCTCGACCGATCAGCGCAGGCTGATTGTGGAAACGTTCTTTCGTTCCGACAACCATGTGAGCATCGAAGAGCTGCTCGCGCAGGTGCGCGCCAAGGACCGGCGGGTCGGTTACGCGACCGTGTACCGCACGCTGAAGCTCCTGGCCGAATGCGGCGTGGCCCACGAACGGCGCTTCGGCGACGGTCTCACGCGCTACGAGCTCGCCGACGACGTCGCCCACCACGACCACCTCATCTGCGTCGCGTGCGGCAACATCACCGAGTTCGAAGAGCCCCGCATCGAAGAGCTGCAAGAGCGGGTCGCGCGCGAGTATGGCTTCGAGTTGAGATCGCACAAGCACGAGCTCTACGGGATTTGCGCGAGCTGCTTGTCCAACGCCCGGAACTGAGTGGCCCGGCCCCGGAAAAAATGAGCGGACGCCTCAGGCGCCCGCCCGCAGGAGCCGCGCGTCGGTCACGACTTCGTGCACCTGCACGTCGCCTTCTGTCGCCGGCACCTCCGCGATGAGCTGAAAATCGTACGCCACGGCGATGCTCGTGGCCGGGGGGACGAATCGGGGCAGTGTTCTGTCGTAGTTCCCGGCGCCGTATCCGATGCGGTGTCCCGTCGGGTCGACCGCGAGTGCCGGAACGACGACGACATCGAGCTCGCCGGGCGATGCCTCCGGCTGGTCCGGCGACGGTTCGTAGAGCGAAATGCCGTACGCCGACTGCTCGATCATCGAGTCGGGCGTGTCCGCAAAGCGGAAAGTCATCGCGCCGGAGTCTCGGTCGATCACCGGATACGCGACGCGTACACCGCGCTCGCGCAGGCGCGCGTCGACCGAGCGCAAATCGACTTCGTGGCGTTTTTCGATCGGCCAGAAGAGCGCCACCGCGCGCGCGTGCGCGACGGATTCGAGCGCGAGGAGCCGCTCGGCGATTCGCGCGGAGCGCTCGAGGCATGCGGCGAGAGGGAGCGCGCCGCGAAGACCCCGCATGCGCTTGCGGAGCTCCGCTTTCACGCGTTGACGCAGGATTTGGTCGCCGGATGACGATTGGGAGACGAGGCGTTCTTTTCCCACAGCTCGGCACAGTAGCGCTTAGGCTTGACGCGACCCGCTACATCGGCGTAAGGAACGATCATTCCGCGGGGCCGTGTCTTCGTCCGCGCGTGAGTGGCTCGCCGCAAGCAATCCGCGCTCCTGCGCGTGAGCAATGCGCTGGGGAGGGCATCATGGGTCCAAGCAAGCTGTGCCTCGAGGGTGCGCGCGTGCTTGTCGTCGAATGGCACGACGATACACTGGAACTGAATCGTATTTTGCTCGCACATCGCGGTGCCGAAGTGCGGGTCGCAGGAACGACGGAGGCGGCGCTCGACTTGATGCGCAGTTGGCCTCCCGACGCAGTCGTGGCCGATCTGCGCCTGCCGGGTAGGGGCGCATTCAAACTCGTCGACGAAGCTCGTGCGCCGGGCCGTGACCGCGTGCCGGTCGTGGGCACGAGCACGGACGTGCGGCCCGAGGCGCGTGCCGACGCGCTTGATCGGGGGATTTGCGCCTACTTGACCAAGCCTGTCGAACCGGACGACCTATGCTCGGCAGTCGCTCGGGCAGTCGGGCGAGGAACACGCGGACTCGCCAGCGCGAGGAACCCAGTCCGATGATCTCGCGAATCCCTTGGACACGCATCGTCGAGCTCGCGGAAAACATCGAGCGAGAGCACGCATCGAGGGGTGTGATCGACGCGGACCTCGCGCTCCGCTTGGTCCGTGCCATCCTTCAATTCCAGGAGCAGCTGGTCGCGGGAATGGTGCGTCCCCTGCGACGGGTTTGACCGGGGCGCCCCGCCCCTTGTAGTCACGCCACGAGAGGAAGCCGCAAGCGAATCGTCGGGGCGCCCTCGCGCCCCGCGCTTGGGGTCACGTCGAGAATCGCGTGGCCGCCTTCGACGACCGCCCGCACATGCAATTCTCCGCCGCTCGGAGTTGCGGCAATCGCTCCGGACAAGAAGAGTTCGAGCAGGCGCCTGAGTTCGGATACTCGGGACTGGACGCGCCATGCCCTTCGTTCCACGTCGAGGAGGACGCGCACGCTCCGAGCCGCAGTCACGCTGCTCACGGCGTCGGACGCGCGTTCGAGTTGGTCTGCGAGATCGACCACCTCGACCGACGCGTTTTCCCGTGTGCTCAGCGCAACGAGCTCGTCGAGCCACGACGGCATCGCGCCGGGCGCTTCGGTCTTGCGGAGCGTGCACCGGAACGCCATCGGTTTGCCGCGAAGGCCGCGCACGACACGCACACAGAACGCGACGACGAACACTCCGCCTCCGCGCGGCCGCATTCGCAAGGTCATCGACCGGACGTCCGGTGCTCCTTTCAGCTCACGGAGCTGCTCGCGAAAGGCGCGGGTGTCTTGACGCGCGACGAAGCTGATGAGCGGCTTGCCGACGAGCAGGCTCGGCTCGACTCCGAATAACGCCCCGGCGGCCAAGTTGGCATTCGTGATCGACCCGCCCGTATCGGTCGCCACGTACGCATCGGGCGACTGCTCGAACAGATCCATGTACTTGGCACGCTCGCGTTCGAGCAGCTCGCACGCGAGCTCGAGCTGGTCCTGCTGGACGCGCAGCTCCTCGGCCGCGAGAGCGAGTTCCTCCTCGCGCTCCGCGGCGCAATCGCGCTCCGGGGGGGTGGGAGGCTGCCCCTCGGTCTTGCGAATGTCCGCCGCTCCGAAATGCGGGGAGGCGGGTCGCGTCGCGTAGACGCCCGAGGGACGCCGGGGCATCAGCCTCACTCGATTCGACAGCTGCTCGACTTTCGTCCCCAGTATCTTCGCGGTGCCTTCCGCTCGCCGTAGGAACACGGCGACGTCGTCCTGGCGCAACGCAACCATTGCTTATCTCCCGTGCTAGTGGGTTCGTGGGCTCGTCAGCGGGTATCCCTGTCAATCAACATGACGGCACCCACAGGCCGGTCGAGCTGCACGAGAGGCGTAAGAGCGATTCTGCATCGAATCGTCCGGCCGCCACGCGTGGTAAGCGGGACCACAGACTCTACGTACTCACTCTCTCCGCTAAGGCAAGAGCGAATCGCGCCGCGCAACACTTCAAAAGGCAGGCGAAGCGCGAGTTTCGATAAGTGTTTTCCGACGGGCTCATCGCTGCGGAGGCCGCAAAGGACTGCGGCGCGCCGATTGCATAATTTCACGACGAGATCGGAGTCGACGACGACCAGACCAGCGCGAAGGCTGGCAAAGACCGAGGTCAAGACGGCCGTTTCCCCGAGCAGATCGTCGGCCCTTGCCCTCAGTTCGTCGCTCATCGTCTTGAGTTCTTGGTTCGTCGATTGCAATTGCTCGCTCACCGACAAAAGCTCCGCCTGAATGCTCTCGAGCTCGGCACTACCCGGTTGGAGGCCACTCTGGCTTTCGATTTCCTTCGGCGCGGGTGCGCCGAACGCGGTCTCGAGCTCGCTGGTCAGCGCGTTCACCTCGGCCTGCAAGCGCCGGTGGGCGGTGACATCCAGAAAACCAATGAGTACGCCGAGTGACGATTTGGCGTCGCGTAGCGGCACGACCCGCAATTCGAAGGAGGCGTCGCCGAGCGCGGAGGCGTGGAGCACGTCTTTCACCGTGGTCGATCGCCACTCCGCAAAGGCCCGCCCCACCAAAGGCATGAGTTCGACCGGGCGGCGCGCGAAGTCGAGGTCGTGAAGGGGCCGCCCCAGGTCGTTCGGCCCGATGGCGAAGAGATCGCGAGCGCGCTCGTTCGCCGCGATGAGGAGTCCACGGGTGTCGAGGAGCGCGAGCGCGTTGACGCTTGCGTCGAATGCACTCTCGAGCAAGCGCCTGCGCGTCTCGGCTTCGGCGGACTCCTTGGCGATCTGCGATGGCAGGCGCCCGGCGGCTTCATCCGTCGTAACGGCGACCTCGGACTTCGCGGTCTTCTGAAAGAGCCGACGTTTGGCGTCGATGGGCGTGAATTCGGCCACGTGGCTTAGCAACATCTCTGCCCTGCCGAGAAAGAGGACGCCGCCGCCGCTCAAGGCAAAGTGCAGGCGACGCAAGACCTCGGTCTGCGTCTCTGCGTCGAAGTACATCAGCGTATTTCGGCAGGCGAGCAGATCGATGCGCGCGATCGGCGCATCCCGGATGAGATCGTGAACCCCGAACGCGATGACCCGCCTCAATTCGGGGTCGAAGACGTAACGACCGCCACCGTCCGCGGCGAAGTACTTGGCGAGGAGCTGAGGGGGGACCCCCGCGAGAGTCCTCGTCCCGTACGCCCCTCGGCGGGCATGCGCGAGCGCTTCTTCGTCGACGTCGGTCGCGAAGATTTGGACGCGCTGGAGAAAAGGCCCTCGTCCGAGGGCCTCGGCAAGCACCATCGCGAGGGAGTACGCCTCCTCGCCAGACGCGCCGCCCGCGCTCCACACACGGATTGGCTCGTTTGGCGCCTTGGCATCGAGCAGTCGGGGCACGACGTCCTGGACGACGCGCTCCCACGCCGCCGAATCGCGGAAGAACGAGGTGATGTTGACGAGAATCGTATTGAATAAATGGGGGAATTCGTCGGGGTGAACCTCGAGGTAGTCGATGAACTCGGCGTACGACGAGAGACCGACGGCCCGCATCCGCTTTTCGATGCGGCGCATCAAGCTGGCTTGCTTGTATCCGCTGAAGTCGAAACGGCGGGTCCGCCGGAGAAACTCTAAGAGTCGCTCAAGCTCTCCGCCTTGCGAATTGGTCATCGCTCCGAAGGGCCCGCCCCAACCGCCGACGAGGCAGCCGCGACCATTACGCGCTCTCCGTCGGACGATCAAGCACGAGAAATGCGTATCACGCCCCGCCGAGCGTGCGGCCCTCTCGCGACCCGGCCACCTGATACGCTCGCCGCCGATGCGTCCGCGCTCGACGATCGCGCTCTTTGCCTTCGCGCATGGGCTCGCCGTCACCCGAGCGCTCGCGCAGCCGAATTTGCCACCCCCGCCCCCTCCCCCGATCGGGGAGCCGACCGACATCGCCCCATCGACATCGCCTTCCGCTTCTTCGGCGGCGGCCGTCGCCTCGCAGCTCCCGCCGCACGCCAAGTCGACCCTAACTGCCCCGGGGCCACCGCCCGCGGCTCCAAACGCGTCGGCGGCGGCTCACCGCGTTGCCCCCCCTCCGCCGCCGTCGCCCTCCCCCCTCCGTCCTGGCCCGCGACGCCACCATACGGAGGCGTACCTCTACGAATCGAGACGTCGTCGCCCCGTCACCCTGACCCTCTCTCCCCTGCCGCTCGCCGGGGGGAGATTGTGCGTCGCCGCCGAATTGTTGATCGCGCCCCACCACGCCGTCTTTGCATCACCGAATCTTCTTTTCGCGGAAGTCGACCGGGGCGGTCGATCCAGTTTCGTTTCGGAGGGGTTTGGCTTCGCGTCGACCGCGTCCGGCGGCGCAGGGATCGAAATGGGTTACCACTACTGGTCACATGCCCGTGAATCGCTGCGAGGCATGTTCTTCGGGCCGTCGATCCTCCTCGGCGACACCAGCCAATCGAGCGTCGACCCCTCCCATGCGCAGGGGTATTGGGGGCTCGCCTTGGATGTGGGA
>JBAULD010000187.1:0-2185 GCA_049578005.1 Polyangiaceae bacterium | reverse complement strand
GAAGTGGCCGGCGCCGCTCGGCCCGCAGCGCAGATAGCCTTGCTCGGACGCGGTAGGGGGACCGCTGCGACCGGGTGTTCGCGCGGCCGTTTCGACGCCTGGCGCCAGCGCGGCGAAAATCGGGTCGAGCCGTTCGACGGCGTCGGGGTCGCCACCGATCATCTGGCAATAGCCGTGATCTTTACCCCAAACGCCACCGGACGTTCCCACGTCGACATAGCGAATGCCTGAGGAAGCGAGCGACCGAGCGCGACGGAGGTCGTCGCGGTAGTACGAGTTGCCGCCGTCGATGATCGTGTCGCCACGCGCAAGGGCCGGCGCGAGCTCGGTGAGCGCGTCGTCGACCACCGCCGCGGGCACCATGAGCCACACCGCTCGTGGCGGCGCGAGCGTGCCCACCAGCTCTGCGAGGGACGCGGCGCCGATCGCGCCCTCGCGGACGAGCGATTGCACCTTCGGTGGATTGCGGTCGAAAACCGCGACTCGATGACCCGCCCGTAGCAAGCGACTCGCCATGTTCGCGCCCATTCGGCCGAGGCCGACCATTCCGAGTTCCATCGCCAACCTCTCACGTGTTGTGGACAGAGTCGCCTACGTCTCGAGCTCCCCGTCCGTCGGGTTTTCCTTCCAAGGCATCCCGCATGCTCCCGATGTAGGTCGCGAGGGCTTGCAGATACCGCTCCGCGATCGCGTGTCGCGTCGCCTCGCGAGTCTGCGAACCGGCGACGTACTTCTCGAGCGCTTCCCTCCACAGGGTCCGTCCGATCGCGAAACCATCGAAGCCCCGCACGGGAGCGGCAGTCGCCAGCCACCCGAGCACCCGCGCGAGGCTCGCTCCACGTCCGAGGACGATGCAGCCCACCCCCTCTCGGCCGTCGCCGGTCCGTGCTTGCGCTACGACGCGCTCACAGTCCGCCGTCGACTCGAGGCCCTCGATCTTCCAAATATCTGGCTCGACGCCGCCCCTCTGCAGCTCGCCCAGCGTTTGGACCACGAGCCTCGCCCGGAGCTCCCGGTCGAAACGCTCTTGGCCGCCGCAGCGCTCAAGTTGCTCGGGCGTCGGGGGAACGAGTAGCTCGAAGAGAAACCTCCTCGCGCGCGTGTGGAGCCACTCCGAGAGCGAGGCCAGCCTCTTCGTCTGCCGCAGGTTCAGCTCGCGATCTCCCTCGGGGTTGTAGCGAACCAACACCTTGCAAAAGTCGGGTTCGAAGTCCTCGATGTGATGTCCGAATTCCGAGCCGTATTGAAGCTGGAATTCAGGCTGTCCGGATCGCTCGACCGGCATCGCGAGCAGGAGACCGCGCGTCTTGGCCTTGCGTGCCACCTCGGAGCCGAACTGTTCGTCGACGAGGATGCCGCAGAGCGGCCGCGGCGCGCCGCGCGCGATCGATTCTTCGAACCCCTCGAAGATGACCTCTTTCGCATCGGCGATCTTGGCGAAAATCGCCGAATCCAGCGGCTCCGATGCACCGAAGAGCCCACGCGAGAATGAACTGCGGTGATCGAAGGCGACCAGGAATAGAGATCGGTCGTAGCCGAGCTTCATGGGGCGGCTCCGACGCGGGGACGATCGGCCGCCGGTCGTGGTCCCGGCTGCCTATCGACGTGGTCGAGCAAGTCCTTCCAAGACGCGGCGAACGCCTCGCCCCCCTCCTCTTGCAGTCGCTGGGCGAGGGCCCCGACGTCGACCCCTGCATCGGCGAACTGAGCCAGCACGGCGTCGCAGTCCCCGCCGTCGGTGGGCATGGTTTCGCCGACCTCGCCGTGATCGAAGAATGCGGCGAGTGTCTTGTCCGGCATCGTATCGACCGTGAACGGAGCCGAAAGCCCATGCACATAGAACGTGTCTGGAGTGCTGGGGTCCTTGGCGCTGGTGCTGGCCCACAAAAGGCGTTGCATGCGCGCGCCAGCATTCTCCAGCCGAAGCCAACGATCAGAATCCCTGAGCTGTCGATAGGCGCGGTAGATATCGCGACCGACGGCCAGGGCCAGCCGGTTCTGAAGAGAAGCCGAGACGAGAGGGCGGACCGCTTTGTCCCACCGCGACATGAAGACGGATGCAACCGAACCGACGCGCGGAGTCAGCCCGGCGCCGAGGCGCCGCTCGATGCCGCGCAAGTACGCCTCCGCGGCTGCGCGATACTGGTCGGTCGAGAAGAGCAGCGTGACGTTGACGGGGATGCCC
>JBAULD010000186.1:0-1897 GCA_049578005.1 Polyangiaceae bacterium | reverse complement strand
TCTTTGGCTATCGCCGCCTGCGGCGTTGGCGACAGGTCCACGCGTGCGTTACCCGGAGACGTCCCGTCGGCATCGTCGGCATCCCAACGCGATTCGGAGCCGGCTTCGATGGCGAGCCTAACACTACTGCGAGGGGTTGGTCTGTGCGCGATGGCATCGTGCGGCGCAGCCGCGTAGGTCCATGTCGTTTGTCTCTTACTGTGTCTTCCCGTTTTCGCGGTAGCCGACACTTGGTGGTGTCCATGAGCCCCGATTGGGTAGATGGTGCAGATCCATGGCGTTCGCAGATGACGACGCGATGGAGCGCAGGCTTGGGGAGTTTCTCAATGGCCGAATCGGCCGACATCTCTCGCGGCGGGAGCAAAAGGAGTCGTTCGCGCTCTACGCGCACGGCATTCTTGGCGAGGGCGAGCGCAAGAGCGTGGAGCCCATCGCCGCCCGCGCCACGGGTGGCGTAGACGAGGACGACGAAGCGGCCGGGGCGGCATGCGAGCGCATGCAAGCTCGGCTCCTGAATTTCCTCCGGCTCAGCCCCTGGGATGATCACGGCGTGCGGCGGGAGGCTGCGCGTTACGTCATCGATGCACTCGAGAAGCAGGAGCCGGTGACGACGTGGATCGTCGACGACACCGGCTTTCCGAAGCAAGGAAAGCATTCGGTGGGCGTGCAACGTCAGTACTCGGGCACGCTCGGCAAGGTCGGCAACTGCCAGGTCGGTGTCAGCTTGACGATTGCCACCCAGCACGAGCACGTGCCCATCGACTTCGCGCTTTACATGCCCAAGTCGTGGACCGAAGACTCGGTGCGGCGCGACAAGGCCCGAGTGCCCGAGGACCTCGTGTTCAAGACCAAGACCGACTTGGCACTCGACCTGATCACCCGCGCGGTGGAGGACAAGGTCCCCGGCGACATCGTGCTCGTGGATGCCGCGTACGGTGGGTCGAGCGACTTCAGGAACACCGTGCGGATGTTCGGCTTGGACCTCGGCGTCGCAGTCTCCGCAGCTACGAGGGTCTGGCTGCTGGACAAGGTCGACCGTCGAAACGGGCCCCCGTTGACCGCTCAGCAGCTCGGCGTCGACCTCGGCTGCCGCGCGTTCAGGAGACTTACCTGGCGCGAGGGGCCCGGAGGCAAGCTCGCCTCGCGCTTCGCATTTCGCCGCGTGAAAGTCGCCAACGACGACGGCACCGACGCCGGCGACCGAGAGCCGATGTGGCTCGTGATGGAGTGGCCCGAAGGCGAGGACAAGCCCGCGAAGTTCATCCTCACCACGCTGCCGCGGCGCATGACCAAGAAGCAGATCGTCCGCATCGTGAAGGAGCGCTGGCGTACCGAGCGTGCCTACGAGGACCTCAAAGGGGAGCTGGGCTTGGACCACTTCGAGGGCCGCTCCTTCCCAGGCTGGCATCACCACATCTCCGTCGTTCTCTGCTGCTACTCGTTCCTCGTTTCGGAGCGGGTGCGGCGTTTTCCCCCCTCGGCAAGACGGCAGGATCACGCCCAGCCGATCTCCGTCGCGGCCTGAACGTCACTTCGTCGACTCCTTCATCACAGTCCGCCTCGCGCTCGCCCGTGCGATCGCCCGATGGCTACCCCGCTGCCCGGTCTGTCACCGCGAACGTGGGCCGAATCACGGACACCGCCGCGACGACATCACGCCTCACCACGCGAGGGACCCCTCGCAGTAGTGCTAGGGCGCCTTCTCCTGGAGAAATGTGTCAAAGTGTCGGCATCCAGTGCGAATATGGTCAGAACGTTTGGCACGTGTCCTGTGACGTCGAGAAATTATCCAGCGTATTTTCATCTACCTCGATGAATGATCGAGCTTTCCGCTCGGTGATTTAGGATCTCCCGAACCAAGCGCAGGGCCCGATGTTCGATAAGTCGTGCCAACTCC
>JBAULD010000185.1:0-5825 GCA_049578005.1 Polyangiaceae bacterium | reverse complement strand
ATGAGGGCCACATTGTAGGGCTTGTTGTCTCCGTACACCATGGCATTGGAGACGTAGGGGCTGAGCTTGAGCGCGTCTTCGAGCGGACTCGGTACGACGTACTTTCCGTTCTGTAGTTTGTACTGCTCTTTGATCCGTCCCGTGATGAAGAGGTACCCCTCCGCGTCGAGGAACCCCATGTCGCCGGTGCGAAACCCTCCGTCGGAGGTGAACACGGCGGCCGTTTCCTCGGGGCGATGGAAGTATCCCTTCATGACGTTCGGGCCGTACACGATGATTTCGCCTTCCGTCGGGGCGGCGCGGCCCGGAGCCACGTCGGAATTGTGCTCGCCGCTCCCAGCGTCGATCGCGATGCGCACTCCGGGGAGGGGGAGACCCACGCTCCCGATTTTGCGCGCGTCCGGCCTGTTGGCCGTCGCGACCGGGCTCGTCTCGGTGAGTCCGTACCATTCGAACACGACGATCCCGATCGCGTCGATGAACTCCGCGACGTCGCGCGAGAGTGCAGCGCCCCCGGAGATGGCGTACTTCAAGCGTCCGCCGAGACGAGCCCGCACTTTGTCGAAGACGACCTTGTCGACGACGCGAAGGACGAGCTGTTCATCCAGGCGCGCGGGTGCGCCTCCGCGCTGCTTTGCCTTGATGCGGAACGCGTAGCTCACGAGCTTTTGGACAGGCTTCGGCCGGTGCGCGAGCTGCTGCTGCACCGCCGTGTAAACTCGGCTGAAGATGGTCGGAACGCAGGCGATGATCGTGGGCCGCACTTCGGCGAGGTCGTCGAGGATCTTGTCGACGCCCTCGCAGATGGCGATCGACGCCCCGCACGCGAAAAGGACGTGCAGGTCCGCGGTCTGCCCGAAGGCGTGCGCCCACGGCAAAAACGAGAGCGACCGATCGGTGGGCTTGATCGGAAAGATCTCGGTCGAGCCGCTGACGTTCGAGGCCAAGTTCCCGTGGGAGAGCACGACCCCCTTCGGAACACCGGTCGTGCCGCTCGTGTAGAGAAGCGCCGCCACGTCGTCGGGCGTGGGGCGAAGAGGCGCGGCGGCTTGGGCCCCGGCGAGCATCGACGCGTAGGTCGACACGCGCGGGTCGCCGCTGCTCGTTCCTTCGAGGAGAACGACGTGCGCGAGCGTCGGAATCGAGTCGAGTAGCCCCTTCGCCTTGGCGAGGACCGCTTCGTTCGCAACGAGCAGGATTTTCGCTTCGCAGTCGCGGACGACGAACTCCCAGTCCTTCGTCGATTGGGCCTCGTACATCGGCACGATTGCCGCGCCGAGGCCGTAGCCCGCGTACGCGGCGACGGCCCACGCCACCCGGTTGTTCGACACGATGGCGATGCGGTCGCCGCGGCCCACCCCTCGGGAAGCCAGGCCCGCGCGGAACTTCTCGACCAGCGCGCCGAACTCCGCGTACGTGATCCACGTCCAGCGTCCGCCCTCCTTCGTGCCGAAAAGCTGGCGCGCGGCGTACGCTTCGACGCTTCGCTCGTAGATGTCGACGAGGGTCTTGTAGCGCGGCTCCACCTGCATCTCGCCTCCGATTTACCAGCCCAGCTTCGACTTCACGGCGCTCGTCAGAACGCCTGCCATGAGGTTGTGTTCGGCCACGTTCGGATGGTAGTCGCAACCGGTCGACGTCGCGTCTTGAGCTGCGATGTCCACCGTGGTCACCTTCGGATCGGCCACGCTCGCCACGACGTTTCCCAGGTGTGTTCGCATTTGGGTGAGCAGCGGGTCCGTCGTCATGGGCCCAATCGTGAGAAATACCCACGCGTTCGGGTACTTGCTCCGGACGGTTCGGATGAGCGCGACGTACGCGTCTTCATAGGGTTGCCCGGGGTCGCCTTGGGCGCTGTCGTTGGTGCCGAGATTGATGACGACCGCGTCGGCCTGCCGCTTGAAATCCCATTGGAGCGTGTTCTGCGTGCCCAGGGTGTTGGCATAGACGGACGACAAGACGTTGGACGTATCGCCCGAGGCGTCGCGATAGACACCCCACCCGGACCGCGCGACGATGCTCACCTCGGCGCCGAGGGAGCGCGCCACGAGCGAGCCGTAGGCCTGGTAGGCGGACTCGGTGTCCAGCGAAAAGCTGCAGGTGTTGTCCCACGGCGGGTGCACTTCGCTTCCCAGGTTTCCGTATCCCGCACTGATGGAGTCGCCGATGATCTCGATGAGCCGCCCGCTGCTCAGTGGCGCCCCCTTCACCGTTCCGTCGACGAAGCCGAAGAAGATACTGTCGCCGTACATGCCCTCCGTCTCCCGGTAGAGCTCGACGGTGTGATCCCCCTCGGAAAGGCCGGCTCCGAGGGTCACGGTCTCTGGCGGCCCGGCCGCGACTTGAAATCGCGGAGTCGCGGCGCCGTCGATCAACGCTTGGAAGAACGTCGCAGAGGTGCCCCCTTCCGTCTGGAGCCGAACCGAGATCGTGGAGCCGCGGACCGTGGCCACGAGGCCGGCTGCGGACCACGCGAACTTGACCGCACTCGGATTGCTCGCGTCGACGCGGCCCACCCATCGGACACCGGCCGTCGCGGCGCCGGCCCCGGCGCCTTCGCCTGGCGCGCTCCCGGGGGCCGCATCGTCGCCCGGGCCGACGACGGACGACGTCGTTCGTACCGGGGCGGGAGCGTGTTGCGTGCACGCCGCCACCGCGGCCGCGAGGCGGACCGGCGCGAAAGTCACGCAGCGCTTCACGGTCGCGGATCGTCGCACGGTACCTGCAAGCTTATCGCGCGCAGCGACTCTACGAAACGCTCAATCCGGCCCGCGCGCCTCAGCATGCTATCGTCGCCGTCACCCGCGTGCACTTTCGCTACGTTCTCCGAACTTTCGGCTGCCAAATGAACGTGCACGACTCCATTCGAATGGAGTCGGTGCTTCGGGCGGCCGGCGGAGTCGCGGTGGACGGGCCCGAAGAGGCCGACCTCGTCGTCTTCAACACGTGCAGCGTCCGCGAGAAGGCCGAGCAAAAGCTCCGCAGTGAGGTCGGAAAGCTGGCGGCCGTCAAGCTCGTGCGCCCGGGGCTCGTCGTTGCCGTCGCTGGTTGCGTGGCCCAGCAGGAGGGAGAGCAGCTGCTCGGCCGGGTGCGGCACATCGACCTGGTCGTCGGACCCGACAACGTGTCGGAGTTGCCGGCGCTCCTGGCCGAACAGATGTCCGGCGCGCCCCCGACGGCGCGAACCGAGTTCGACGTCGCGTCGCCGCGATTTCTAACCTGGGCGCCCGAAGGCCCGACCGGGCAGGCGCCCGTCGTCGGGCTGGTGACGACCATGAAGGGGTGCGACGAACGTTGTAGCTTTTGCGTGGTCCCGTATACCCGCGGACCCGAGCGATATCGCCCCGCCCGCGAAATCGTCGACGAGATCCGCCGCTTCGTCCTCGCGGGCTCGCGCGAAGTGCTCCTCCTCGGGCAAACGGTCGACAGCTTTCGCGACCCCGCCCTGGCCGTCGCCGAGCCGGGCGGGAGTCCCGGGGGCGACGATCGGAGCGACGAGACCCAGTTCCCTCAGCTCTTGCGCCTCATCGCTCGCGAGGCCCCCCCGGGCCTGGCTCGCCTGCGCTACACGAGTCCCCATCCGCGACACGCGACCGAAGCGCTCGCGCGGGCCCACGCAGACCTCGACGTCCTCGCGCGGCACGTTCATCTGCCCGTCCAATCCGGGAGCGACCGCGTGCTCCGCCGCATGATTCGCCGCTACACCCGCGCGGAATACGTCGCCCGGGCAGAGCGGCTGCTACGCGCCCGCGCCGACATGACGCTCTCGACGGATATCATCGTGGGCTTCCCGGGCGAGACGGAAGACGATTTCGCGCAGACGCTGTCGCTCATCGCCGAGGTGGGCTTCGTGTCCCTCTTCGGCTTCAAGTATTCGCCGCGTCCGCATACCCCGGCCCTGCGCCTGTCGGACGACGTCGGCGAGTCCGTGAAGAGCGAGCGACTCGCCCGGCTCTTCGAGCTCTCCGAGGCGATGGGGGCGGCGCACCTCTCGTCGCTGGTCGGCACGAGGCAGCGAGTGCTCGTCGAGGGGGCGAGCAAAAGCGAGAAGGGAGACCTCACGCAGAACCTCGTGCAGGGCCGCACCGAGCGCAACGAGATCGTTCACGTCGAAGCGCCGGGCGCGGCTTCGCTCGTCGGGCACGTGGTCGAAGTCGAAATCCGGCGTGCGAACCGCCACTCGCTGCTCGGGCTGCCCGTGGACCCTATCGTGCCTCGCCCGCGGGCAGGCGGCCGCGCGCTCCCGGTCGTTACGGCGTGACGCACGCGGCTGGGGTCTCGCGTGCCGGTCTATGAACTCCGCGGAGTGCGCCCGGCGATGGGACGCGACGTGTTCATCGCCGAGAGCGCGGTCGTCGTCGGGGATGTAAGCCTGGGCGATGAGGCGAGTCTATGGTTCGGCGCGGTCCTGCGCGGCGACTGCTACCCGATCCGCATCGGAGCCCGCACGAACGTGCAGGACGGGGCCGTCGTCCACGTCCTCGGAGGCAAGGCCGAGGCGACCATCGGCGACGAAGTCACGATCGGCCACGCCGCCGTCGTGCACGGCTGCACCATCGGGCACCGCTGCCTCATCGGGATGGGAAGTATCGTGCTCGACGGCGCTGTCATCGGCGAGGATTCGCTCGTCGCCGCGGGTTCCTTGGTCACGCCTGGTACGCTCGTCCCGGCCAAGAGCGTCGTCATGGGCCGACCCGCGCGAGTCGTCCGGGCGACAGACGAAGAGGAGCTTCAGCGCATCCGCGAGAGCGCGGCGAACTACGTCCGGTACGCGCACGACTTCATGACGTCGTGCAAGCGCGTCCTCTGAATCGTCCTCCCCCTCTTATGGGCCGTCCACGATACGAAGTTCTACTTTGGTCACGCCGCTGTGGAGCATTCCGATCCTCTGGGCCGCCGCACGCGAGAGATCGATGATTCGTTCTTCGTGGCCGAACGGGCCGCGGTCCGTGACGCGGACGCGCACGGACGCCCCCGTGTCGACCCGCTTCACTTCCAGCCAGGTTCCGAACGGCAGAAAGCGGTGGGCCGCGGTCAGTTCGTTCGGATCGAAGCGGTCGCCGCTCGCCGTCCTTCGTCCCGCGAGCCTTGCGCCGTACCAGGTCGCGTAGCCTACCTGGACCTCTCCGCGCGGCGCGGCTTCGGGAGAGGCGCCGGCGAAATCACGGCGTGGTTCTCGCGGGCCGGGCTGCTCCCGGTGGGCGCACGAGGTGAGGAGCGGGACGGTCAGCGCCGCGGCGCCCGAGAGACGAACGAATCGCGGGGGGCAGCGCCGGCCGGCCAGCATCGGCGCTGACCTTGCGGTCAGGCGGAGGCCAGCTCGGACGTGCAGTGCGGGCAGCGCGTCGCCTTTAGTGGAATCGCCTGATAGCAGCGCGGGCAGTCCTTCGTCGCCGCGGCTTTGGGCACGAGCTTCTCCGCCAACTGCACCAAGAGGAACACGACGAACGCGACGATGAGAAAGTCGATGACCGTGTTGATGAAGACGCCGTAATTGATCGTCGGCGCGCCGTCCGCTTTGGCAGCGGCGAGCGTGGGGTGAGCTTTTCCCGACAGGTCGATGAACAGGTTGGAGAAGTCCACCTTGCCGAGCGCCAGGCCGATCGGCGGCATGATGACGTCGCCGACGAGCGAGCTCGTGATCTTGCCGAAGGACGCGCCGATGATGACGCCGACCGCGAGATCGACCACGTTCCCGCGTGCGATGAATGCCTTGAAATCCTTCAGCATGGGAGATCCTGGGGTGCGGCGTTCTTCGGTTCGAGGTCGCTCGGTGTCCGACTCGTTCAGGGCGCGGGTGCCACCGGAGGGGGCGGCGCTGGGGG
>JBAULD010000184.1:0-2664 GCA_049578005.1 Polyangiaceae bacterium | reverse complement strand
GCGGCGGGTAGAGCGGTGAACGACACCGCGGCGAGGAGGCCTAGCTTCCAATCCTTCATTGGGATTTCGACTCCACTTCTCCGGCGCGGCGACAAAGCGCGACCACACCGGCGAAACTGCCGGATACGCGAGGTTCGAAGGTACGATTCGCTCGAATGGCGAACGCGATTGCCGCAGTCCGCCCGCTTCAATCGTTAGAGCAAAGGGCGGACCGCGGACGAAACCCGTCTGAAAGCGGGTTACTTGTAAAGCTCGACGTAGGCGACGGCGACGTCGAACGGCGGTACCGGGGCCTCAATCTGGAAATTCAGTTGGTAAATCTTGCTCGCGTCCGGCACGGCGGCCGTCGACGCGCCCGACCACCCCTGCGGGTGCATCGAATCAAACGGGACACGAATCTGCGTCCACTCGGGGGGAAAGACGACGCGGGCCTGAAACCCGTCGCCGCACCCGCCGAGGCCGGACGAGTTGCATGGATTGCAGCCGCCGGCGTCGAACGCGAGGCCAAACGGCTGCGTGGTCTCGTCGTTCACGTCGACGTAAACCGGCTGCGCGAAATCGGAGCGGAGCGACTTCGCCCAGAACTGGATGCCGGTCCATCCGGTCGCGTCGAAGGGCAGTGGGACGAACGAGTCTCCCGCATCGGCTTGGACGTCGAAGATGGCGCCGGCCTCACAGCCGTTCACCGGGACGTCGCCACCGTCGGGCGCGACGTCGATGAAAGCCATCCCGAGGCCGAT
The DNA here is from genome assembly GCA_049578005.1 of Polyangiaceae bacterium. Taxonomy (GTDB): domain Bacteria; phylum Myxococcota_A; class Polyangia; order Polyangiales; family Polyangiaceae; genus Palsa-1150. Next base: position 1,924 of record JBAULD010000184.1, on the reverse strand, counting down.
TCCCCATAGCGACTCCCCCCCTCCCGAGACGCGCCGGTACGACTGCACGCTCCCGAGGACGAGAGGTCCTGTGCCATCGTCCGTCGCCGGAAACGGAACGCCGTCGGGGGGCGAGAGCAGCCCGGCGTCGGAAAGGAAAATGGGGGGCTCCGACCACGGGACCGTGCGGTCGGAATACGTGTACCACTCTCCGCTCGTGCCCGGACCGTCGGTCAAGCCGAACGGCCCCACCATGGCCGTTCCTCGCATGTCGTCGAGCAGCTGCGTCGCTTGCACGACGAAGCCCGCATCGGAGGCATCGTCGCCCGCGTCCGCCGACGTCCCCGTCGCGCTCGCGCCGTCCACCGCCGACACCGCGTCGCCGCCCTCCGCGTCGTCGCGGGGGACACGGGCGGAGGCGTCATTGTTTCCGCAGGCGCAAACCGCGATCGACGCGGCGACCGATACGAGAGAGAGGCACGTGCCGGAGTTCGTGGTCTTCATTCGTCCCCCGGGCGATGGCCGCACGCTTGCGCCCGTCGCAAGCGTCGGGCCATGCGTACGATCGTGGGCATTCACCGGCGCTCAGCTTAGCTTGCGCCGTCGCCCCTGTGCGCGACCGGACGACCCGTCGTCGTTCGACGACGACCCTCCGTCAGGCTCGTCCCCCCAGCCGCGGCAGCGGCACGTCGGCGGGCGGATTGAATGCGACGGGGCGCCGACGGTACGCTGGAAGCTCTATCGATGACCGCGCCGCTCTCCACCCGCCGGAGCCTGGATCCCGACACGATGTGGCGGTCCATGCGGCGCCTGCTCGATCGGGTCTACGGCGTCCTCGACCGCGACTCGCTCGTCGACGACTGCCTGGACATCCTCGTGGAGCTTCTGGGCGCGGACCGCGGGCTCATTCTGCACATCGCGTCCGACGGAAGCTCGCGCGTCACGCACGCCCGAGCTCAGGGCAAGACGCTGTCGGCGGAGGAGTGGGAAGAGGCCAGTCGGACGGTCGTCCGCGAGGCGCTCGAGTCCGGGCAATGCGTCGTCTGGGATCCGCTCTCGGCGGCCCGGGGCTCGGCGAGCGCGGCGCTCCTGGGCATCCAGGTGGCTCTCGCGACGCCCATCGGGGCGGGGGCCAGCCGCGCCCCGCTCGGAGTTCTCTATGTGGACTTCCGCGACGCGCGCAAATTCGTCGGTGCCGAGCACGCCGAGTTCTTCACGTCGGCCGCGACGTTGCTCGGCGCGGTCCTCAACCAGCACGAACGGGGGCTCGCGACGCGCGACCAGCTCCGCGAGGCCCAAAAGCACTGCGTGGACGCTCGCCCGGCGACTTCGCTCTCCGACCTCCTGTCTTCCCCGCGCATGCTCCCGATCCGCCGTGAGCTCGAGTCCGCGCTCGCAGGCACATCGCCGATCTTGATCGTCGGCGAGTCCGGCACGGGCAAGACGCTCCTGGCGCAAACGGTCGCCGAAGCGAGCCACCGGCGTCCGATCGTCCGCGCGGTGCTCGGCTCGAGCGACGACTTGAACACGATCACGTCCGAGCTCTTCGGCCACGAGCGTGGTGCGTACTCCGGGGCGTCGGGCAAGCGCATCGGCCTCGTCGAGTACGCGAACGGAGGGTGTCTGCTTCTCGACGAGATCCTCAACTTGCCGATGCACGCCCAGCAGCTCCTGCTCGACTTCACGCAGTTCGGAACGTACCGGCCGCTCGGCCACGACCGCGCCGAGCCGAAGCGCGCCGACGTGCGGATCATCGCGTCGACGAACGGCGACTTGCTCGCGGCGATCCGCGAAGGACGCTTCCGGCGGGACCTCTACTACCGCCTCGCGGCGGTCACCCTGGAGATCCCGCCGCTGCGCGAGCGCCGCGAAGACGTTCCCGGTCTGGCGGAGAGCACCCTTCGACGGATCGACCCGTCGAGGCCCTGGGAGCTTTCGCTTGCGC
>JBAULD010000183.1:0-9212 GCA_049578005.1 Polyangiaceae bacterium | reverse complement strand
GCCACGTACAGGTTGCCGAAGAGGTCGAATGCGATGCCGTCGGCGCCGTTCAGGGCCCCGGTCGTCTTCTGGTTATTGTTGATGGTCGCGCCGTCGGCGAAGACGACCGCGGTGCCCGCGCTGCCGTCACGCTCGACGGGAATTCGGATGATCTGTTGATTGGACGTATTGGACACGTAGACGTTGTGGAAAAAGAAGTCGAACGCGATGCCGTTCGCTCCGAGCGGCGGTTGGCCGGTACCGGGAGCAAGCAACGGGCTCGAATACCAAACGCTCTTTTGCGAACCGTCGGCTTTGAAGCGCGTCACCGTCGCCTGAAGCGAGTCCGCCACATAGAAGAACCCGTCCAGGTCTTCGGCAATGCCGTTCGGAAAGATGAAACCACTCGCGATCGTCGTGACTGCTCCCGTCTCCGTGTCGACCGCCAGCACGCGGCCGTCCGTGGGGGGCGGCTGATTCGGCGGGCCGGCCAGCGCATCCGCGAAATCGAGCGCAAAGACTGTGTGCGGCGGCTGGAAGAGGACTCCGAGCAAAGAGACCACGCCGCCCGATTTCGCGGGCGGGATCGAGAAGGACTTCTTGAGTGCGCCGTTCGGGCCGAACTGGCATACCGCTCCAGTCGACTTGGTCTGTGCCGAGCCAGTGTAGAAATTGCCCTGGAGATCGACCGAAAGCCCTTCGGGGCTGACGCAGGGCGTATCCTTGATATCACCTGCAAAGGTCGTAATCGTTCCGACAGGCTGATCTGCCGCGGCGGGCACTGCGATCGTCGAAACGCCTGCGGCAAAGGCCAGTTGCATCCAAATGGCTTTGTTCATGGGGTCCCCTTCTTTTGGTTCGAGACCGAGCGACGGTGCACGAAGCCGCCGCGCCTTGCAACCCCAGAATGTGCAACGCAAATGTGTCGGAATGGTTCGCGGAGGATCACGGGATGCCTTGCGCGACCAGCGCGTCGTACCACTTCTGCGCGACCAGGGCTCCGCCGGCCGGATTCGGATGAACGCCGTCCACCGTATACGTAGAATTGGGGACGTAGGTCGAAGCCGTGAACGCGGACCAGACGTTCACGACGTAGACCGGAGACGCGGAGGTGCTCTGGCTGGTCGCCCACGCCGGAATGGCCGCGTTGAGCGCCTCGGCGTTCGTCTCGCAATTTCCGCAACCCGCCGGGTTGAGGGGCGTGATCTGGGCGACGAACAGGATCACGTTCGGATTGATCGCCCGGAAGTCGCTCAAGACGAGGGTATACGCTTGGAGAACGGTTTGGGTCGCCACACCGTTCCAGACGTCGTTCGTTCCAAACTGCATCAAGAGGACGTCGGACTTGTCGGCCGAAGCCCACGCCGGCAGCTCCGCAGAGTGATCCGCGAGCGTCGCCTTGTGAGGCGCGGGCAAGAGGTCGGTGACCAAATAGCCGCCGTGACCCTCGCTCTGCACATTGGGCGCCCCCGAGCAGGATTGGTTGTTCGTCTCGGAGCCGACGAAAATGAAATTCGTGTGGCCGCTCTTGATGAGGTCCTGCGAGAGGAGTTGCGGCCCGCATGTGTCTTCGGTGATCGAGTCGCCGATCGGTGTGATGCGCCATGTGCCCGCGTGAGGCCGCGTCCCGCCGTCGCCCATCGGAGATCCGCCGCCGCCGTCTCCCGAACCAGGCCGGGTGGACGAGTCGGGAGTGCCGGCGCCGGAATCGACGCCGGAGGAGCTCCCTTGGCTGGAGCCGCTAGAGGAGCTGCTGGAGCTTGGCCCCGACGAACTGCCCGAGCTGCCGATCGCCGTGCCGCTCGAGCCCCCGGACGAGCCTGTGCCGGACGAGCTGCTCGACGAGCCGGTTCCCGACGAACTGCCCCCGGACGAGCCGGTCCCCGACGAACTGCCCCCGGACGAGCCGGTTCCGGGAGCGCCGGCGCCCGACGAACTCGTTCCAGACGACGTGGCTCCCGAAGAACCCCCGGGGACATTGGCCGATCCGCCGCCCGACGCGTTGTTCGCGCCGCCCGAGCTGCTTCCCGATGCATTGCCGGCATTGCCCATCGCGCCGGTCGCATCGGGGCTGCTCGAGCAGGAGGCGCAAACGTTTCCCATACAGGCGGCCACGAAGGCAAAGGACACGGCGGACGAAAGACTCTTCACGGTTCGCTCCTACGTTTTCTCGGGTCGATTTTGCCGCCCTGAGTGAACGAGAGCGGCCAGGCAAGCTCTCAAGAGCAGATGCGCTTCGCGGGCAAAGTGGCTCGTGATGCTTACACAATCCGCGGCGTGCTAGAGAGCGCGCAAGCCGAGGATGCGCGTCGCACTCATTTATCCGCCGACGTGCGACCTCACGGCGCCCTATCTTGCGCTGCCGACGCTTACTGCGTTTCTACGCGGGCAGGGGGTCGATGTTCTCCAAGTCGACGCGAACTTGGAAGCTTGGGACGGCCTGCTCGCTCCGGCGCCGCTCTCCGGAGTGTCCGAACGCGTGGAGCGCCGTCTCTCCGAGCTCGACCGCCGCCCCTACCTTCGTCACGAAGAGCAGATCGAGTACGCCGCCCTGGCGCGTGCGCGCGGCGATTCCGCGGCCGTCCCCGTGGGCATCGCTCGCGCGAAGGCCGTTCTGCGCGACGAAGCGCGCTTCTTCGACCCCGACGCGTATGCCTCCGCGGTCGCCACGATCGACGCCGCCCTTCGCTCCATTTCCGCGGCGTATCACCCGCTGCACGTCGACTTCACGTCGTATCGCACGCCGTTCGGTCTCACGAGCCTCGACGAGGTCGCTCGCGCGAGCAGCCCCGCGGCGGACCCATTCCATTCGTACCTCGAACAAGCGCTCGTTCCCCGACTGCGTAAGGAGCGCTGCGACGTCGTCGGCCTGTCGGTGTGCTTTCCTGGTCAGCTCCAGCCTGCGTACGCGTTCGCCCTTGGGCTCAAGCGATCGCTGCCCGACGTTCACCTGACCTGTGGCGGTCCGGGCATCACGCAGATGCTCATCCGCCTCTCCGGCCAGCGATTGGCGGACGCTCTCGGTCCCTTCGATTCGGCGTGCGTCTTCGAGGGCGAACGGACGCTCCTCGCTCTCGTGCGGGCACTCGACGAGAAGCGGCCGCTGCGTGACATTCCGAATGTCGTCGTCCGCGACCGTCTTCTCGGTGCCCGTTGGCTCGGAGGGCACACGGCGGAGGATCTGCGGACGCTGTCGGCGCCCGATTTCGACGGGCTCCCCCTCGAGAGCTACTTCGCGCCGCGCCGGGTCCTTCCGTACGACCCCACCCGCGGCTGCTACTGGGGGAAATGCACGTTCTGCCATTACGGTCTCGCCGAAGTCGGCACCGCGTCCTATCGGGAGCGGGATCCAGGCGTCGTCGTCGATCACCTGCGTGAGCTGTCGGCGCGGCACGGCACGCGGCACTTCTATTTCTCGCAGGACTCGATCGCGCCGAAGACCGCGGTCAAGCTCGCGCAGGCCATCGCCGCCGCGGGCCTCGACGTTCGGTGGGCCACCGATCTGAAGCCCGAGAAATACCTGACGGCCGAGCGCGCGTCGGTCCTCCGTCAGGGGGGAGCCGTCGCGTGCGCGCTCGGCGTGGAATCGGCGTCGCCGCGCGTCCTTCGACTCATCGACAAGGGGGCGCCGCCCGACGTCGTGAGCGACGTGATCGCGCACCTCGCCTCCGCCGGAATCGCGGCCGAAGCGATGTGCTTTACGGACTTTCCGACCGAAACACACGCCGAAGCGTTGGAGACGCTCGATTTCTTGCGACGGCGAAGCGGCGAGATCGCCCTCTATATCGTGGGCGAGTTCGGCCTCACGCACGGGTCGCTCGTGGCTCGGGACCCGGCGCTCTTCGATATTCGCGAGACCTGGGGGCTCGACGGAGATCACTTCGGCCTCGGTATTTTCTTCGAGTCCGCGCACCCGTGGAAGACGGACGACCAGCGCGCCGACGTCGATGCCCGACTGACCGAACTATCGGAGAGCTGGCTCCTCCGCAGCTATCCCTGGGCCGGCGCCGTGTCGACGGCGCACACGGTGCTTTATTACGACCGCTTCGGGCCCGACGTTTTCAAGCGGCTCGCGCGCCGCACCGGCGTCGCGCGGGTGTTCGGCGCGGCGCGGCTCGAAGGACTGCTTCATTTCGACCCGGCGGCGGCGGCTCGAGCCGAGGACCGCGACGGGTCGGTGTGGGCCACGATGGTCGCCGACGAGCGGCGGATCAGCCGAGCGGCCTACGAGGAGCACGCGTCGCGCCTCCCCGCACTTTCGCCTCAGCCGTCGCGGTTCGAGTTCGCCGCCGATCAAGAGCCGTCGCCCGTCAAGGGACGCCGCCCGCGGCACGAGGCGAACGCCGCCACCCGGAGGTGACGTTTACGGGATCCGGGCGCAACGGAACCCCACGTTGCCGTCGAGGATGTTCGGGGGGAAATCGTGGCGGAGCGTCGGGCTCAGTTCGGTGATGTCGTACCCGAAGGCGCCGCCCCTGCGTACGCGCGTCGATGTACCGGCGGCGGTCAGCCATGCGCAGTCCGTGCAGGTGTCTCCGTAGGCCACGTACGCGTCGAGGTTCCACTCGTAGACTTCGCCGACGAGATCGAGCTGTCCCCACTGCCCTGCGCCGAGCGTGGGTGTCCCTACGGGGGCGATGTTCGCCACGCCCTGCGGTGTCCCGGATCCGTTGGGATAGTAGTCATTGTAGATGGCGTACCGGTTGCCCGTGCCCGGCTGCGCGGATCCCCAGGGGTACTCGCGCTGCTGGCTTCCGCCGGCGGCCGCATACTCCCATTCCGCTTCGCTCGGCAGAAACCCGCCGTCCCAGATGCAGAATGCGTACGCCTCGTACCAGGTAACGCAGTTGACCGGCAGATTCTCGTTGGCCCCGGGCGCGTCGGTCCATGTGCCGTGGGTGGGGTCGCAAGCGAGGCTCGCGCTCGTGGGAGCGACGTTGGCGTCGTCCGAAGCGACCCAGCCCGGCTCGTAGGTTCCCGGGGTCGCGCTGTTTCGTAGCCCCTGTCCGTCGTTCAGGTGGGTGTGTTTGCCCGATCCCGCCGCGGGCGTGTATCCCGCGGCCCAGGCGCTCGCGAACTGCCGGAAACGCCCAACGGTCACGACGAACTTGTCCAACCGGAACGAGCTCACAGTCGCGGGGTTCGCCAATCCCGTCGCCCCGTCTCCCGTGTTCGTGTAGACGCGGGAGTATGTCCCCCCCGAGACGAGGACGCTTGCGCAACAGCTCTCGCCGTTGCTCCCACAGTTGTTCGTCCCGGGGGCAGCCGTCGTGCAGCTCGCAGACGCCGGAGGTGGCGCGGCGTCCGCGGCGGTGACAGGCGGACCGGCGGCCGTGTCCGGTCCGTTCGCGTCCGCAATCACCGGCGGCGGGGCAGAAGTTGCCGCGTCGCTCGGTCCGCCGACACTGGCCGAACCGCCGGCAGCGCCGGAATCCAAGAGATCCAAGACGAGACCGGTCGTCTCGCAGCCCGCGAAGACGAGGGCCAGCGAGGAAAGGGCAAAGGCGTTCGCGAGCCTTCTGGTCGGAGTGGCCCGTCGTGGAATCGCGTTCGGCTTCGTCGGGCAGGGCTTCGAAGCTAGTCTGCCTCGCATGTCCCCCGTGCTTCGACTTGCGACTCTCGTGTGCTTCGTCTCAAGCGCGTCCATCGGGTGTCTATCGTACTCGTCTCCCGCCTCCGACGCAGGGGCGGGGTCGCAGGACCCCGATGCGACCGTGCCGGCGGCGGACGACGGGGGCGCCGCGGCGAACCTGGGGACGGTCACCATCGCGCGAGACGCAGGGGCGCCGATCTCGCCTTTTGCGTTCGGCCAGAATTATTGGGACTGGGTGGATTGGTCCGCCAACGGAGTCACGGGTCTGACCGGGACCGAGACGCTCGCCGGGGCCGTCCATCTGAACGTCATTCGCGCCGGCGGCGACAACAACGACACGAACTCGCCGCAGGTCTTCGACACGGTCCAGATCGACAAGTTCGTCGCGTATTGCCGCGCCGTCGGCGCCGAGCCGATCCTCCAGGTTCCGCTGATCGCGAACAACGTCGACGGCGGGGCGGCGTCCGCGCAGGCAGCCGCCGACATGGTCACGTACGCGAACGGCACGAAAGGTTACGGAGTCAAGTACTGGGAAATAGGCAACGAGCCGGACTTGTATTCGACGATGTACGACGCCGGCACGGCCCCCCTGACCGCGGTCGACTACTGCACTCAGTTTCACACGTATGCGACCGCGATGAAGGCTGCCAACGCCGCGGCGGCCGACGGCGGTACGCCCATTCAGCTCCTCGGCCCGGAGCTCTCGTACAAGTACGTCCCGGGTAACGATTGGCTGACGCCGTTCTTGGACGCATGCAAAGACGACGTCGACGTCGTGACCATTCATCGATATCCGTTCAGCGGATCGCAGACGTCGGTCAACGGCGCGCTTCAAGACGCGAAGGCGTTCCAATCCACGCTCACGGCGGTGGAGGCGATCGTGAAGGCCCACGCGCGTCCGAACACGCCGCTCGGAGTCACGGAGTCCAACATTTCGTACGACTATGACCAAACGAAATACAAGACCGCCTCGAACCTCGCCGCCGAGCCGGGCACCTTCTACGCCGCGCTCTGGACCGCCGACGCACTCGGCGTGGCGCTCCAGAATAATTTGTGGACGCTCGCGTTCTGGAACCTGGCGGAGACGAGCGCCGCCAGCTCCGTACTGGGCTTCATCGTCGCCGACCAAGGCGGTCCCCAGTATTACGCCGAGCAAATGGTCTCGGCGAACCTCAGCGGCAGCGTGCTCACCCCGGCTGGCGTGCCGAGCGGGTTCTCGATCTACGCGAGCTACGATCCGTCCAAGGCGTCTACGTCCATCATCGTGATCAACAAGAACACGACTTCCGGCTCGCTCACGATCGCCATCGACGCCTTGGCTCCCTTGCCCTTGGACTTCCCGGCGACGTCGCTCAGTTTGGTGCAGGTCGCCGACGGCGACGCGGGCAGCCCGCACCTCGTCCGGTACACGGCTGACCTGGCGACCGCGAGCATGCCCCCCCAATCGATTCAGTGATTCCTCGGCCCGCTCGGCGGCCCGGGTTTTGGGGCCCCGGGTGAAGGACGACGGCTGGGGCGAGGAACCGAGGCAACCCGCCGGCCATGCGCCTCCGGTCGAGCCAGTTCTCCAGCTATTTTCACGGGCGACGCGCGGTCGCGGCCGAAGGCACGTGCTTCGCACGCCTGGTGCGGCATGGCCGGCTGGTGCGCCTCGCTTGCGTGCGACGTCGTCGCTGCGCTGCCGGCAACCGCCGAGGACGGGACCGCGCTCGGCCCCGAGCGGGAGCTTCTCGGGCCATTCGCCTCCAACCGGTACCGTCATCCGCGCCGGAAGTATTGGCTCCGCTTGATGATCGAAGAGGCCTTCCTCCTCGGGTTGGGCGAAGTCGAGTACCAGGTGAGCGAGCCTCAGGCGCACTACACGCTCGCCTACGACTGGTCGACGACCTGGGAAAAAGTGACGTGGCAAAAGGTCGGGCTCGACACCTTCGCGTTCGACAACGACCAGTTCACGCATCCGGTTGCGGGGATGCTCACGTACCAATTCGCGCGGTCCAACGGCTTCGGTCTCGCCGCGTCTTCCACTGTGACGACGGTCAGTGCCGTCTTGTGGAAGCAGTTCGGGGAATTTCAGGAAAGCAGCTTTCTCAACAGCATCGTCACGACGTCGTTCGCGGGCGTTTCGATCGGTGAAGCGACGTCCCAGCTCGCCTCGTACTTGGACGCTGGACGGTCGACCCCCGTTACCCAAGTGCTCTCTTTTCTCGTCGATCCCGTGCGCAAAGTGCACGATTGGATCGACGGCGCAGAGCCGCTTCGAACGACCAACGTCGACGCGTTCGGCCTTTCGCGCGACGTCGAGGCGACGCTGACGCTCTGGGGCGGTACCGTCGCCACCCGAGCGTCTTCATCGGAGCGCCCGAGCACGACCTATGGCGACTTCGCTCTCGGTGCGCGCTCGCACATCGTGAACGTGCCGGGCTTCGACGACCCCGGTCGTTCGTCGGGGTGGTGGGGCGACGGCAACGAGTCCAAGCTCGTGTGCGACGTGCAGTGGAGGCCCGGCGGGCTCGATGACTTGTACTTTCTTGCGCGCGTCGCGCCGGTCGGGTGGTTCACCAAGAAGGTCACGGGAAAAGGAGAGGACCGGAAAGGGCAGCGCTTTTGGGTGGGTCCGACGGTCGGCTTCGACTACGTCCTGCACGACTACGATCACCTCGGCAACGGATCACCGCCGGACCGCTTCTCGACGAGCCAGCTCGGTCTGGAGTTCGAGCACACACTCTTTTTCCCCCACGGGCGGCTGGAGACGGGTCTGGCGATTCAAGGACAGTTCGGCCCCGTCCAATCCCTTGCACTCCACTCGTATCTGACGAACGCAGGCGTCGTGGACGAATTGCCGCAGGTCTTGCGTGCGCAGGGCTTCTACTGGTCCTTGGGCGTCGGCGCGACGCCGGCGGTGCAACTCCGACTCGGACCCGTCCGAGTCGGAGGACTCGCGAGAATCGACGAGTTCCATGGCACATACGCGCTTCAATCGCCGACTCAGGGCTCGATCGCGATGCGCGATTGGGCGGTCGTGGCGGACGCGTGGATAGGCGTCCTTCCACTCCCGGCGCTCGAGCTCGCCGTCGGCGGACGTCGGAGAACGCGAAACGGGGTGCTCGGCACGACGGTCGCGAGTCGGGACGAAGATTCGATTCTCACGACGGCCACGCTGACTTTCTGATAGGCGCCGGGGCGAGAAAATCATCCGAGCCGTCGGGCGCAGACCACGCTATTGTGCCCAACCGAAATGCAACGGCTATTTTCGCTCCTTCGTATGCCCTCTCGAGGCTCTTCTCCCCAGTTTCTCTTGGCGTTGGCAGTCGCGCTCCCGCTGGCGGCGTGTAGCAACAGCAATGGCACGTCGGGTCAAGGGTCCGAAAACTCGTCGGGGCCCTCCGAGAACGGCGGCGGCTCTGGAAGCGGAGGGTCGAGCAGTTCTTCCGGCTCGAACGGGTCCACCGGCAACGGTTCGAGCGGATCGACCGGTGGCAATGCTGGCTCGAACGGCGGTTCGACCAGCGGCGGGGGGTCGAGCGGGTCGACGGGCGGCGGGAGTTCCAGCGGAGGATCGGGTGGGACGGCCGGCGGGAGCTCCAGCGGCTCGGCCGGCACGGGGAGCGCGACGGGCTCCTCGGGCGCCGCGGGGTCCAAC
>JBAULD010000182.1:0-1535 GCA_049578005.1 Polyangiaceae bacterium | reverse complement strand
CTGCGGCACGGGGACGCGGTGGTTGGGTACGCGTGCGCGCGGCCGCGCGGTGACCGGCTGCACGTCGTCCACGTGATTGCGGATCCGGAATACCGTCGTCGCGGGGTGGGACGCGCGCTCATGGCCGCCGTCGCTGAACGAGCGCGGGCTGCCGGTTTCCAGCGCTGGTGGCTGAACGTGAAACCGGAGAACGTCGCAGCCCGGGCCCTCTACGAGCGATGGGGCATGAAGGTCGTGCTCGCGTCGGTCTCGATGCGCATAGGGTGGTCCGATGTCGAGCGGATCCCGTCGACGCCGGGGGTTTTCGCCCGCACGCTTGCGCCAGCTGACGATGAAAGGTTCGAGGACGCTTTCGCTTTGTGCCGGGGCGAAGTCTCCTCGTTTCGCGCGACCGAGGGGCGCATCCTCGTGGGTGCGGAGGACGCTGGGGGCCCCGCGGGCGTCGCCGCATTCGACCCGAATCTTCCAGGGGCATCGCCGTTTCGAGTCCGGGGCCCTGAGCACGCCCGCGGGCTGCTCGAGGGAATCCGTTCGCACGCGGCGCCGGGCCAGGACCACGTTCGCGTGTTTGTCGAGGGAGACCCGGCGCTCGAGGCGGCTCTCGCTAGAGCTGGTGCTGCGCCGGCCATGCGCGCGCTTCGCATGGAAGGCCAGATTCCCGACGGCGCATCTTGCCCGTAGAGCACTCATTCTATCCAGAGCTCTGCGCTCGGGACTCGCACCCCGCAGGGGTGTTACTCCGTCCCGCCGTGCGCCAATCGACGGGCTTCCAGTTCCCTCGCGAGTTGCGCGACCACGTCGAATCGGCCGGCCTCCGAGGCTCGGTCGAGAGCGCGGGCGAGCGCCGCCTCGACTCGGTCTTCGCCGGTTTCCCGAGCCTCGGGATTGCCCCACGATTGCCCCACGCCCGGGCCAGCACCCCAGATTTCGGGCCCACTCGGATCGCCGCCGGGGCTTGTTTCCTCGATCCCCGGAGAATCCTCGAACGCCAGCCAGGCTTTAGGTTCCGCCGCCGCAAGGCGTAAGGGTTCAACTCCCTTCCCGTGCACTTTCCGATAGCTGCCGCGAGCGGCGGAACTGGACCGCTCATCGCAGCCTCGACCGTGGCCGCGCCCATCCCGGCCCCGAGATCCACTACGCACTCGCCGCCCACCTGGGCGACGGCCCTCACCACCTCCCGGTTGATGTCCGATCGCCACATGTGCGGGAGCAGCAGGAGGTAGCGAAGGAAGGCGCGGGCGCCGCGATCATGCTCATGAGCGTGGTGGCCGCTGTCGGCTCGGTGTGCATGGTGACAAAACGGCTTCGGCGGGATCAGCCTTGCACAAACTCGTGCGCTTCCTTCGTGAGCTCGACCCACGATGCCTTCGGGCTCGTGATCGTGAGCCACCCCTTCATGAGGCGGCCGTGGCCGGGGTCGAACTGTTTGCCGATGCCGCTTGCGACGAGGCCGGCGACACGCTCGTTGGGGAGCTTCACGACGAGCGTGTCCTGTGTGAACAGCGCGAAGAGCTTCCCTCCCTTCGTCTTCAGGC
>JBAULD010000181.1:0-4641 GCA_049578005.1 Polyangiaceae bacterium | reverse complement strand
GCATTCCAGTGACTTCGAAGGTCAGCAAACGTGGAGGTCACCTATTCCCGCTCGCCGTCTTGGTCGTGCAAATAGGTGGCGAACGCTGTTCCCTCGACAGAAGACCGCCGGGCAAGTCAACCCTTGGAGGAGGAGATCCTGGGATGACTTGTCCGGCGGTGAACGGAGTTCGATCGCGCTGGGGGGTTAGTCCCCGAGCATGACGTCCACGCGCCGGTCATGCTGCCATGTCTGTTCGTCGCTTCCGGAGGCGTCCATGGCTCCTCGCGAGGTGGCGACGGCTTTGCTCTTCTGCAGTCCGCGGGTTGTCAGATATCCTTCGACGGCGTCGGCACGCCATTGCCCGAGAGTCACATTGTATTCGGACGGACCCCGCGGGTCGGCGCGGCCGACGAGCTTGACGGCGTGTCCCCTGAGTGGGCCGGACGTGAAGCATCTGACCACGAGCTCGAGTGGGGTACGAGCACGCGTCGTGACGAGGGAGGAGTTGAACGCGAAGTAGGCATCGGCATCGGAAATGCCGCATTTGCTCCGGATGTCGTCGGAGATGTGGATGTCCGACGTCGTCTGCGCAATCGCGCGCGGCTCCGAGGTCGAAGCGACCGCTTGTCGCTCTCCCGCGACGGCCGTCGTCGGAGGCTTTGTTTCGGCACAGGACAAGGCGAGGACAGCGCAGGTAGCCATCGCCAGAAGAACGGTCGTGAAACGAAGCGACTGTGACATCGGTGCGGCCCTCATCGATTGGTGGATTCACCGCTTGAGCAAAGGGCGCACCAGGGGGTCATACGGAAATCGCGGCACAATTAGTGTCGGCTGGTCGGGTTACGGTGACCCAACTGGGTCGAAATGACTCAGGCTCCGACCGGAAGCGTGGGGGCTTCGAGAGGTCCGAGCGATCTTCGAGTGCGGGCAGCGTACGTCCCATCTATAGGTTCGTGCCGATGTTGCCGATCGAGATGCTCGGCCCGAAGACGAAGCCAAAAGGCGACCCGAGCTCGTTGAAGCTGAAGGCACGGGATATTTCGTACTCGAACCACGCGTGAAGGTTGATGCTGGTCTCGGTTGCCAGGGATCGATTCGCGATGGGCACGCTGATGCCGAGCCCGGTGACGGTCGCGACCTGGGTGAGCGAGTGACCCGTCGTGTCGACGTCGTTCGCAAGGCCTTCGGCCATCATGCCGGCTTCGAGACCTAGGACACCCTCGTGGCCGTCGCCGTCGAGCCAGGTCGCCCGCATCACGACGCCGAGGTTCAGCGTGAGAATGCCGCTATGCGCTCGATCGCTCACGCGGAACAACCCGGTGGGAATCGCCGTTGTCGCATACAGACGGAAGCGCCCGGTACCGACGATGACCGACCACTGGACGCTGGGTTCGCCCGTCCGGAGTTCCGCAGGGCTGATGTAGCTCGATTCGTCGATGGCGTGCGATACACGCACAGTCACATGGTCGAACGAACCGATTACGCCCTTGATCCATGCGATACGCGGCTGAGTGCCCGCGCGCAGGACCATCGTTTGAGAAACGTGCGCCTCGGGGCGCGAAGTGCCGTCGACCCGCGTGACGTCGACGTCGAGCTGAAGGGTCTGGGCGCCGTCCGCCGGCGACAGCCGCTCGCCATGGAACACGAGTCGGCAAGCCTCGCGCTCCTCGAACGGAACGTTGGCGCTCGCCCCTGGAGTCACCTTGCGGAGGTCGTTGCCCGACCCGCACAGGAGCTCGACGAGCGGCGTCGAGGACATCGCCGATGCCCCGAGCGGCGCCGGAACGTTCGCCTCGTGCATCGGGCGTTCGACGGGGTCCGTGATGATTGCGAGATCGTCCGCCCCAAGCGCTCCGGGAAGGGTCGGCACGCGCCAAGCGAAACGAAACGCGACGAAGCCGCCCGCCCCACTCTGCCCCTGCACCATCGTTGCCTCGTGGCGTGTCGTCACGTCGTATACCCCTTCGAGAGGCAAGAGTGCGAGCTCCCCGGTACCTTGCGTCCGTGTCCACCGAACGATCGCGAAACGGTTGGTTGGCACGAAGTCTATGGATGGACCACCACCCTCGAGTACGAGCGACGCACGTGGCGGCGGAAGAGTGCGTGCGTGAACCCGCGCTTGCCCCACGAGAGACCCGTCCCCACGGCTGGCGGTCACCACGAGTTCGTCGCCTTCCACGCGGCCAACGCCGAGAAGCAGATAGGTCGCCCCGCCTGAATCGACAGTGGTGAGAACGTCGAGCGCACGTCCTGCACTGAACCACCGAAGCGTGCGAGCCTCGCTCGCACACCGGGCGTCCACCCGCACAACCGCTCGACTCGCGTCCACCGCGCGCAGGGCGTCCCCCGAGGCAATCGACATCGCGCACGGCAGGACCGGAACGAGGACCACCGGTGTCGCGTCGAAGGTGTCGCCATGCTGGAGCACGACGCGCGGAGCAAGCCGCAAGCGAACGGGCAAAGTGCCGGCAACGCTTGCCACGCCGCCGACCACGATCGTGGTGCCCGACACCTGACAACTGGCGGCGCCGCAGTCGGCACCGACCACCGCCTCGGGATGCACGAGCGGGATCCGCGATGCCGTACCGCCAGCAAGGTCGATGCTCACGTCCTTCGGCACAAGCGACGACACGATCACGCGGGCTGGGTGGAGCGTCCTTTCGTCGGTCGACACGCGGCGACCACCAGAATCCCAGGTCACGACGTCGGATTCGGTTCGCGCGCCGGCGGGCAGCCACTCCAAGTCAGAGGCCGTCGGATCGGCCGGCAGTCCGCGCCCGACCGAAATGGCGCATTTCTCCCCGGCCGGATCCGCCTGAGGTTGCACGCAGCGGTCCGCGCCGGACCGGTCTCCTACCCGCCAGTGAACGATGGCGCCTTTCAACCCTCGGCCCCAAATTTCGACGCGCGCGTCGTCCACGAACACATTCGTCGCCCCGGGGTCTATCGTCGGCCACCGCGCGGTTGCGACGAGCGTGAGCGTCGTTGCTGGTGCTGAGCAGGCGGCGATCGTCGCGGCCGTGTTCAGCGCCACTGCGCTGCCCACCGCATCCGCCGTCGCGGGGGGCCGAACGGCATGTCCTTCTTGCTCGATTGTCCAGTTTCCGGAGGTCCCCGGGCATGCGACCCGGCCTTCGCTCAGCGCGATCGCTTTGCCGCCTACGGGCGCCTGCCACGTTTCCGCCCGTGCGATAGAGGCCACGAGTGCGAGGGCCGACGCGATGACCCCAAATAGTCCGACTCTGCAATACTCGACTCGACTCATTGGATTCTCCGCTTATCGGCTCGGCGCGTCAGGCACAAGAAGGGCCAGTCTGACTTTGCCCTCGCGAAGTTCTGCGCGCTCCGCCAGGGCGCTCGCGACCACGATTCTCCTTCGGCTAAACCCTTCGAGCCGCGCAACCAACGCCATCTGGTATCGCCAGCCAACCGGAAGGTCGCCTGGCCCCCACCACCGTGCGGGACTAGGGTACCTACGGGGCGTTTGCCCTTGACCCAAAATGACACAATCGTTGACCGAAGGGCCGCGAGGACCCGGGCAAGAGCGGAGGAGCAGGGCCCGAACACTCTTTGACCGTACGCTCCGTGCGACGCGGGTTCCCGGCTCACTCCAACTGCTTGGGCGCTCGCTCCTGACGGCGGCGCTCGTTGGAGCGGCCGCTGGCCTGATCGGCTCGTTCTTCTTTGCCGGGGTCGAGCTCGTGCAGCGGGTTGTTCTCGAGGGATGGTGCGGATACGTGCCACTGCGCGCTGCGGGCGAGCAAATCGCGACGCCCATCAGGGACGCCCCATTTCGGCCTTGGCTCGTATGGCTGATGCCGGCGATTGGCGCACTCGGAGCGGGCTATCTTTCCCGCTTCGCGCCCGAAACGCGCGGAGGGGGGTCGGACGCGATCATCGAAGCATTCCATTCTCAGCGCGGAATCGTGCGCCGCCGTGTTCCTCTGCTCAAGGCCATTGCCTCCATCCTCACGCTCGGCTTCGGCGGATCCGGTGGTCGCGAAGGACCGACGATGCAGATGGGTGGCGCTATCGGATCCGTTATCGGTCAGTACCTTCGCGTGACTGATCGCGAGAGGCGGATCCTTCTCGTCGCCGGGACCGCCGCGGGCATGGCCGCGGTCTTCCGAACGCCGCTCGGTGCCGCACTTCTCGCGGTCGAGGTCTTGCACCGCGATGATTTCGAGAGCGAAGCGCTCGTTCCCTCCGTCCTCGCAAGCGTGGTCGCCTACTCCGTCTTCATCTCCATCTTTGGCGAGTCGACGCTCTTTGCGCACGCGCCAAAGTATCCATTTGTCCCAGAGCACCTGCCCCTTTATGTGCTGCTCGCCGTCCTTATCTCCCTCGTCGCCTCGGCCTTCTTGTTCACTCTGCGCGCATCGCAGACGCTCACGGGTCGCCTGCCCATGCCCGACTGGGTCAAGCCTTCGATCGGAGGCTTGCTCTTGGGATTGGGTGCAGTCCCAGTGATCATCCTTGTCGGACCCCAGCTCGGACACGACGGCATGGGCCTGGGACTACTCGGAGGCGGTTATGGCGCCGCCCAGGTGGCGATTCAGGGGGCCCAGTGGTTTCCTGGCGGCTGGCGGGCTGTGGAGCTACTCGTGCTCCTCGGGGGCGCCAAGATCCTTGCGACCGCTCTTACGGTCGGCTCAGGCG
>JBAULD010000180.1:0-5364 GCA_049578005.1 Polyangiaceae bacterium | reverse complement strand
CCGGGACATCACCCCGAATGCCTCTGTTTGATCCACGCGGCATCCTTCGACATGCATCCGGACTTTCTGAACCCGGAGTCGAAGACGGAGGGCAAGATAAAGAGGTGGTGCCAAGTTGTGTGTACGTATGTGAGATTACAAACAAAAATCGGTGACTTACGTTAGGTCGGTTGTGTCACACCATACGGAACATTGCGAATTCGTTGGCGGAAGGTCGGATCCAAGGAACGCCGATTCTCGAATTTCCCGACTTTTTTCTCACCAGCGAGCGACCCTCGATTCACGAGAATTGCCGGCGCGTCCCGCGCTCTGGGTCGCACGGGTTGGCGCGCGACAAGACAGGCACGCCGATAACGCGTGGTTAGACCGCCAGCGCGATCCACAGGAATTTGGCCGGGAAGATCCGAGAAACTCTGGCCACGGGCAATCCCACCCGATGCTGCCTAGCGCGGGTCAAGTATCCGCCTCAGCAGCGGCCATCTCGGAAAGCTGGCGCCGGCCTCGAGCTTGCCGCTACCGTCGCGGCGAGGGGCCTCGTCAAGCGAGCGCGGTCACTCAGATCGCGGTGGCCACGTGGTTCCGATGATTCACGACCAAGTCCCGCAGGCGCCCCAGCGAATGCAGCCGGTTAGCTTTTGTCTCTTTCGCATCTCGCGCGCAAAAAGCACGAATCAATTTTGCAAGTCCGTCCGAGGCAGCGCGAAGGGGGCACCCGCCCCCGAGTGGATGGTGTTCCCGGAGAACTCATCGCGCGACGGCACGTGCATTTGAGAATGTCGGACCGGGCGCGTTCTGATTCCTCCTTATAGCTGACGGAAATCGACGCCACATTGTCGATTTCAGGCAGCGGTTGTCGAGGAGCGCTCGAAGAACGAGGGTGGCATTTCTTTGCTCTCGTCTGGCATCACCCACCAGCGGCTCAGCCGTTCGCGACGTCACCAGCCCTGAGACGGGTGGGGGAAAGAAGCCGTGAGCGCGCTCATTCGCCGGTGCCTCGTGCGCCTTCACCCCTACGTCGACCAGACGATCGCCCAGGAGCTCGCGGTTCACTGCGCAGGGACCGGCGCTACTGTAAGCGCCGTCGTCGAGGCTGCTCTTCGGGAGCATCTCGAACGCACGGGCGCGATCACGGACATTCTGCGGTGTCTCGACCGACTTGGCCGTGGAATCGAACGCGCGCAGCGCGACCTGGAGCTCTTCACGGCGGCCTTCGCCGTTTGGGTGAAGATCTGGTTCGCGTACATGCCGCGTATCGACGGCGACGAGTTCGATCTCGTCTGCCGATCGGCCGAGAGTCGCTTCTCGGAGTTCGTCGAAGAGGTCGCGCACGAATACTCGAGGGGTCACCACGTTGTCGAGGAGCTGAGGCGCGCGACAGCCCCGCAACGCGCTGACGCGCCCTCCGTTGCTCAGGGGTCGGTCGCAACTCGCGGGACCGACGCGTCAGGACGGTCGCGAGACACGTAGTCACTCGTAACCCGCCGCTACGACAGCATCGAAAGAGGAGTGCATCCAGACATGAGCCTCAAATCGAAAATCGACCTCGACGCCATCGATCGCGCTCACCGCGCACTCGATGCTCTGCCGCAACACCAACCCGACCAGCTTACCAAAAGGCAGGCCGTCCAGAGCCTTCTCGGTCCCATTCGCGCAAGCCGGGCGAAGGGCTACAGCCTGGCTGCGATCAGCAAGCTGTTCTCCGAGTGCGGCATCTCGATCACCACGGGGGCCCTCCGCGCGTACGTGAGCGACGCCGGCGAGGCGGGAGCAAAGAAGAGGCGGCGTCCCGTAAAGCGTGGCGCAGACGCCGGGAAGGGCGCCGCGTCCGCGAGGTCCGAGGGTAACGCGAAGACTGCGACCCCGCGTGCCCCGGCGGCGCCAGAGCAGCGGGGCGGCACAGGGCGGGAGCAACACGTAGATCTCGATTGGGAGCCGGTCGCGCAATCTGGCAATGGCCCGGCAGGCGCCGGCAGTCTGGATGAACGGCAGGACCTGGAGGACGCGTGACCGCGCGCCGTCGGCTTCCCGCTGCGTGCGCGGGCGCAGGTCCACGTAAGGGTCCACGCCGGGCGGGCGGTGTTCCGTGAGCGAGCCCGCACAAAGGCGGCGCGCCAGGCCCGATCCATTCGTCGATGCCGTGGCGCTCAAGCCGTACCTAACGACGCGCGAGGCGAGCATCTATTGCGGCTTCAGAACTACGAGTGCGCTGCGCAAGGCGGCGCGCGAGGGGCGCATCCGGCCTGCGGGTCGGCGCGGCGGCTCTGACTTGGATGTGGGCACGCGAAGAACTCGAACGCTTTCTCCGAGGGGCACCTGCCGCTGCTAGAGTGGCTGCGGACCGTCTGAGTGCGCCCCTCCCTCAAGGAGATGCGCATGAAGGACAAAGACAAGCAGTGGCTGTACCGATGGAAGAACTGGCTCATGCCCAGCGCCGTGCGCGGCGTCTGGAGGAGAAAGGAGGGCGGACACTTCGTCCGCGCGCGGGTCGTGGACCCGAGCACGGGACGAATGAAGGAGATCAAAAAGACCCTGCCGCAAGCCGACGAAGCGACGGCGTACAAGTGGCTCTCGGACGAGCGAGCGCGCGTCCGTGCCGGCCACGCGTCGCAGCTGCCTCAGAAGACGCGCTTCGCCGACTTCGTGACGTCCTTGGCGGAGCAAAAAGTGGCTAGCGGCGACATCCGTAGCGCCAAGGGCCGGGAGCGATGGCGCCACACGCTGACGCACCTCATCGTGGGCACCACCGGCCGGAGCTCGGGAGCCTTCGTCCCTGGCTTCGGCGAGTACTTCATCGACCGCGTTCACGTTACGCACGTCGAAACCTGGCGCACCGGCATCGCTACGCTCATTACCGCAGGCGAGTACTCCCCCAACACCTGCAACGGCTGGCTCGCCATCCTGCGGGTCATCATCAAGGCCGCGAAGAGGACCTACGACCTCGACCACCTGGCCACCGAGGGCGTGAAGGACTTCGACACGGCCGAGTGCGATACGTACACCGAGGAGGAGCCGAACGCGCTGCTCCCCGACGAAGTGGCCGCGTTCCTCGAAGCCATGCACCGCTGCTATCCGCAGCATTACGCCATGACCTACCTCGGGCTCGTTACGGGCCTGCGACCCTCGTCGCTACGCCCGCTTCGGCGCCGCGGGACCGAGGCCGACGTTCTCTGGGAGGAGGGGCAACTGCGCGTGCGCCGCTCGCAGACACTCGGCAACGAGGTGATGAACACCACCAAGCAGAAGCGCAAGTACACCATCCCGTTGCCGCCCCCGGTGATGGAGGTTCTGCGCTGGCACGTGGCCAGCCAGCTCACGACCCCCGAGCAGGAGCAGTCGGACCTGCTCTTTCCGTCGGTGACCGGTGGCTTCCGTTCGCCTTCGGTTCTCAACAAGCCGTTCGCGGACATCGCCGACGAGATCGGCCTGGGCAAGAGGTTCACTCAATGTGGCCTGCGCCGCACGTTCAATGACCTTGCTCGCGTCGCCCAGGTCAACGATGTCGTAACGCGGAGTATCTCCGGGCACCTCACCTCGCGCATGCAGGACCACTACTCGACGCCGGCGGCGGAAGAGAAACGGGAAGGCATCGCGCGCGTCATCGAGCTGGCCCGCCATCGGGCTTCTTTCGCCTCGACGGCGGACCCAAGGGGTGCTCCCAGGGCCGGAGGTGGTGCCCCAGGTGGTGCTCCGACCTCGACAAATGGTGCTCTGAACGAAACGGCCGACGAGGTCAGGTCCTCAATCGGCCGCATTTCTTAGCTTTTCTTCGAGCGGGAGAAGGGATTTGAACCCTCGACGTCCACCTTGGCAAGGTGGCACTCTACCACTGAGTTACTCCCGCGAGCCCGGCCGCTTCACAACCGGAACCCCCCGCCATGTAGCGCGCACGCTTGCCAAGTGTCAACGCGAGCTGTACCGCCCGCCCCGCGTCAGCCTGGTGCGCCCTCATCCCGTGCGTCTCCATCCTCCGAGCCGTCGTCGCCCGGGCTGGCCGTCTCATCGACCGTGGCGGAGTCCGCCCCGGCCTCCGGCTCGCTCGTGGAGTCCGCACCTGCCTCGAGCGCTGTCGTGGAGTCGGCGCCGGCCTCGAGCGCCGTCGTGGAGTCCGCGCCTGCCTCGGGCTCCGTCTTGGAATCCGGCTTGGCGTCCGAGCCTCCATCGACCGCCGCGGCCACGCTGGCGTCGTCCCCGTTGCCACAGCCGATGAGCGCGAAAGCCGCGCCCGCGTGGGCCGCAAGGCCCAAAGCCAACCATCCGACCGGTCGATTCATTCGTTCCTCTCAGCGGCGCGTCTCGCGCAAAGCGGGCGCAGTCTCGCTGAGCAATGGATTGTCGTCAACCCGACAAATCCGCGCTCTGGGGCGGACTTGAGCCCTTCACTTGAGCCCGGGTCGCACGGCGTCTCCTCCCCGCGCATCGGATTTGCTCTCGAGGGTTGGGTACGCCCCGCCAAGTGGACGCAGCCTCAACGATGCCCGATAGATCTGGCCACGGGACGGTGCCCAACGCGCGTCTCTCGCTCGTGCTCCCTCGGCTCGCTTCGGATGTGACGTTGTGGTTTCTCGACCGCGCTGCCCGCCGTCTTGCCACGCTCGGCGTTTCGGCAAATGTCGTCAGCATGCTCGGCGGCGGCGTCGCTGCGGCGGGGGGCGTTCTTCTGGGCCTGGGATACTTCGGTCCGGCGGCCGTCGCGATGATCGCTGCCTCGCTCGGCGATGCGCTCGACGGTCTCGTCGCGCGCCGGACCGGGTGCGCGTCCGTGTCGGGCGCAATCCTCGATGCATCGGTCGATCGTTACGAAGAGTTCTTCTTCGTCGGGGGCTTGGCGATTTTCTTCCACAGTTCGGTCGTCGTGCTCCTTATCGCGCTGGGTGCTCTCGCCGGGTGCTTCATGGTCAGCTACGGAAGCGCGAAGGCGGAGGCGCTCGCGATGCCCGTGCCTTCTAGCGCGATGCGCCGTCCCGAGCGCGCGGTGTGCCTCTGCGTAGGGGTCGCAATGGTGGTTCCGTTCCGGTGGTTGGCTCACCACTTCGTGCTTCCCGCTTGGATCGAGCACGCTCCTCCAGTCGGGGCGCTCGCCATCATCGCGGTAGTGGCGAACGTCTCTGCAATTCGACGACTGCAGTCTCTCGGGCGCGCGTTGGCTCGGGCCGAGACCGGAGCTCTCGACCCCTCTCAGGGGTGCCGTCACCGGACCGTCACCTGATCGTTGGCACGTCGCCCGCGAAATGCCCTAAAGCTTGCCCATGGCGCGCGTGCTGGTTGTCGAGGACGAGGCCGATCTGCGTGAGGTTCTGGATTACAATCTCTCCAAAGAAGGGCATCGCGTCCATCTCGTATCGACGGGGGCCGACGGCCTACGAC
>JBAULD010000179.1:0-3117 GCA_049578005.1 Polyangiaceae bacterium | reverse complement strand
AACGTGCGCCAGCTCGAGCGGGCCGTCGAGCGAGCGCGCGAGCGGGCGCTCACCCGAGACCCGGCGGCGACCGCGCTGACCCCCGATCACTTCGAGCCGCGGGACTTGGGGGCGCCGTCGATCGAAGGCCGGGAACCGCGCTCCCGCGAAGGGCCGCTCGACGGCGCGTGGCAGGCGCTCCAGGGCGAGCGCGCGAAGATCGACGAGCGCGAGCAGGACGTCATCCAGCAGGCGCTGCGCCTCTCGGGGGGCGTCGTCGCGCAAGCGGCGCGCGTGCTCGGCGTCGCCCGGACGACGCTCGCCAGCCGCATCGACGCGCTCGAGATACGTCTCGCTCGCAAAGACAGGCAGGAGCCGTAGGCTGGACGAACTCCGAAGCGCCTATCGATATGGGCCTTGTCGATAGACGGCTACTGCGTGAAATAAATTTGCGATACGCAGAAATCGAAGGGCGGGTACGGATCGTTCGGACCAGAGCCTGCGACGATGAAGACGGTGGCGAAGACGTGCTTCGGGTCGAACTGCGCCACTTTCGGTCCCCAGTCGGCCTGGCTCAATTGGTCCCACCGGATGGTGTAAGGCGCCCAGACGCTGTCGAGGATGAGGTTTTGAATCGCCCAGTCGTTGCCGCAACCGCCGGCGTCCGCGTACTTCTTGCAGCCGGCGGTGGGGTCAGCCGCGCCCGTGTCCGGATCCGGAAAATCGACTTTGATGGCTTGCCCGGCCCACCGCGACCACGCCCAAAAGCGAATCCCCGTGTAGGGGCTCACGTCGAACGTATCGCCCGCCGACGTCAGCTTGCCCTGGGGCAAGACGAAGTTGAAGCCCTCGAGCGCGTAATCGCCTGTAAATGGCGAGTCCGATTTCAGGCACGCCGCGTTCATCGGCCCGCCATCGGGGGTCATTGCCGGCGGCACCGCCGTGTATGTGAAGAGGAAAGTCGGAGCGGGCATGAGCGGTGCTTTTTGGTCATCGGTCGCGGTAAACCAGAAGCCGGCGATCTCGTCGCCGCGAGGGGGAGCGATCTTGACCTGGGGACCCGCGGACATGTCGTCGATGAGCAGCGACCCCGCCTCGCCGCCCGTGCCGAAGGCGCAGCACCACAACCCGGCCGGATCGCCGGAGATCGCGCCGGCTCCCGCGTCCGCGTGCGGCGGCGGCGGCGGCCAGCAGGCTTGTGCGCCTTGCGACACGGAAGCGGAGCCAGAACAAGAGAATCCCACCCAGCTCGGCCCCCAGTCGGAAGGGCAGACGTCCGTCGTGACGCACGTGTCCGGCCGCCCGCAGATGGGAGTCTCGGGGCGCTTGGCCGGACAGCTCGGCGTCGCGCGGGAGACGACGACGCCGTCGAGCGTGGTCCCGCTGTCGTCGCAGACCGCCTGGGGCAGAGCGATCCGCGTGGTTCCGTCGTCTTCGGTGAGCGTCGTCCACCCTTCCGGACCCCCGCGCGCGAGCGGGATCAGGCACACGCCGTTGACTCCGCACGCGCCGTAGTTGCCGGTCTGCGATGTAGTGACCGCCAGAGCGACGTTCACGTCTTCGTTCCCGCCGATCGGTATGTTCTGCGGCACACAAGCGCCGGTCTTCGGATCGGGCGCAACGGACAGCAAGCCTCCCACCGGCTGTAGGAAGCACGCCCCCACGTCGAAGCACGCCCCCGCGTCCGGCGGCGTGTACGGGACCGGCTCCGCGGCCGAGGACGCGCACGCGCCCGCCACGCACGTTTCCCCCGCACCGCACGACAGCGACGGGTTGGCGTCGATCGTACACAGCCAGTCGAGCGGCATCGCCAGTCGCTTCACTTCGCTGTCGGCCGGCAGCGGCACCAAGGCCTCGCGATGCACCCGCGGGGTGCCGGCGCGCGACGCGTCGAGATCGAGCCGTACGGTCCCGGTTGCGGCGTGGTCCGAGACGAGCGCCAAGGTCTGGGGCAATGGATTCACCTTGAGATCGACCGAGCCGGCCTTGAGAGGGCCCTCGTCTCCGGCCACGGTCACCGACCACGCCAGCGTGTCGATGTCCTGGGGCACGGCCATGTCGCTCGTGATCACGACGACGACCTCGCCGGGCGTCCGCGTCTTGGCCGTCGAGCACGACACGACGACGACCGGCCCGAGCCGGACGAGGATCCGAGCGAAGTTCACGGTGGGAAGTCGCATCCGGGTTGTCTTCAAGTCAGGGAAAGTGGACGGTGTCGATGCCCCCCCGAATCGCCGGCGCTCCCGTCGTGGGCTCCGACGTCTTGAAGGCAAAGTAACAGGCGGTCACCGCCCCGGCCGCAAGAACCGCGCCTCCCGCCACCCACGCCCACGCGGGCAACCCGGAACGGCGCCGCAGCGGCCGGAGAGTGACGTCGACGGATCGCGTCTGAGCCTCATCGACGACGACCTCACTCTCGAACGGCGTCGAATTCGGCTCGGTCACCCGCACGATGTGCGGACCGAAGGGCAACGGTCCCGTCCACGCGCCGATTGCCATCGGCGTGCCGTCGACCGCGATCGCGTCTCCGGGGCCAGCGCGAACGGCCAGGCGGCCCTCCGGCGGCGCGACCGGAGTCAGAATCGCGGTCAGGTGCACCGGCTCCGAACTCACGACGGTCCGCGTAGTCCCGTATTCCACGAACCCGTCTTTGGTCACGGTGACCCGGTGCGTGCCGAGATCGATCCGCGTATCGGCGGCGAGCGGGGTCGAGCCTTGCGGCTCACCGTCGACCGTGACCGACGCGCCCTCCTCGCTCGCCTGGACGTCGAAGGGGGCCGTGCGCGTCTCGGCCGCCGCCAGAAAATCACGCGCATCGCGCTCGGCCTCGGGCGTGATGAAAGAAGAATGCGAGGCGAGGTAGCGACGAACGAGCGCGATCGCCCGCGCGTAGTGCTGCATCGCCCGTTCGCAGACAGCGGCGTTCCAGAGGAGCCGCGGATCTCCGGACGCCCGGGAGGCGCTCTGGAACTTCTCGAGCGCCCCGGAATAGTCGCCGCTTTCGTAGAGCCGCCGGCCGGCCTCGTACGCCTCTTTCGCGTCGCCGGTGAGCCGATCGGCCAGCGATGGGGGCGGCGCGCCTTCGGAGGTCTGCGCGACCGCTTCGGGAGCGACGAGAAAAAGGGTTGCGCCGAAGAC
>JBAULD010000178.1:0-14460 GCA_049578005.1 Polyangiaceae bacterium | reverse complement strand
CGGGGTGATGCGCTCAGCTCGGCAGATGTGGGGACCATCCTCGTGAAGCGCGAGACGCAACGCACGCTCGGAGCCACCGAGGCGGCCGTGAGCGACGTCGTGGGGCGTCTCATCGAGTTCTGGGGCTTCAAGCGGAACATGGGTCGCGTGTGGACGGTGCTCTATCTCTCTCCGGATCCGTTGAGCGCCGAGGATCTTCGCCAGGCGCTCGGACTCTCGAGCGGTGCCGTGAGCATGACGCTCTCGGAGCTCGCCCGCTGGGGCGTCGTGCGCAAAGTTTGGATTCAAGGCGAACGAAAGGACTTCTACGCCGCCGAGGTGCAACTCTGGCGCATGATCAGTCGCGTCTTCAACGAGCGTGAGAAGAGCGAGGTCACGGCGGCAATCGACCAGTTCGAAGAGGCGCTACGCCGGCTCGATCACACCCGAAGGACGGCCGTCGACCCGGCGATACGCGCGCGAGCAGAGCTCCAGCACGAACGCATTTCCCAGCTGCTCGAACTCGCGAAGATTGGCAAGCGCCTGCTCGACGCGCTCGTGTCGACCGCGAAGGTCGATGCCGAACCGCTCGTGCGTTTCCTTTTGGGCCAGCGTTCGGGATAGGCGCCGCCGTCGCTCGCCGTGCGATCAGTTCAGCTGGCTCTTGTCGGGCTTCTGTCCCTCGAGAAACACTCCCGTCACCTCCCGCTCGAGAGCACTCGCGAGCTCGGCGTCCAACGCTTCGAGCGATCCGGCGGCGCGCTCCACGTTGCGCTGGTACACGAAGATGCGAACGCGCGGCAAAGCTCCCTCTTCGGCAGGCGGCGCGTCGAGGACGAGAAGGGCGCGCGGGTCGACGCCGTCGACGACGAACTCGGCACCCGGCAGATCGACCACATAGACCTCCGCCTGTCGCACGTAGCGGGCAAGGACGCGATCGAGCTTTTCGATGCCCATCTTGACGACGCCGGCGAAGGCCTCCGGATTGGGAGCCCATGCGGGCGGGGGGCGCACCGAGTCGAGCGCTCTCGAGCGGAGCAGCGCCTCGGTCGCTCCCCGCGTGTCCCCTTGCTCGTCGCGAACGAGACCGAGGTAATATTGGGTGTCGGCGCTGCTCGGGTCGGCCTTGGCCGCTTGTTCGATGAGAGGTGCTGCTTTGTCGAGCTGCCCGAGTTCGTACCACGCGCGTCCGATGAGAAAGAGGTAGCTCGGCGCATCGAAGGGACCTTCCGGCAGCATTTTCATGGCTCGCTTCGCTTCTTCGTAGTCGCCTTTGGCCGTGAATGCATCCACCTTGAGGAGAATGCAGTCCGCGATCTCTTCGTCGGTCTCCGCGTAGTCGAGCGCTTCCTCGATCTGCGCGATTGCCCCGTCGTAGTCCGAGAGTGGCGCTATCATCACCTCGGCCGCGTTCAACATCGCTTCGAAGTACGTCTCGTCGAAAGCGATCGCTTGCCGGTAGTGGTCGAGCGCCTCTTCGGCGTCGCCGTCGAGCGCCGACGCGAAGCCCATGAGATTGTGCACCTCGGGAGACTGCGGATCGATCTCGAGCGCGCGCTTCGCGCACGCAATCGCGCCCGCCGCGTCTCCTTTTTGGGCGAGGTCCCAACCGCGGTCGAGATGAGCAGTGAGCTGGTCTTCCATCAGGTGTGCGGACCCCGTGTCACCCGGCGGTGCAGGAGATGCGGCCGTGCGATGCGCGAGCGCGTTTGTGTGCCGGACGGAAGGCTCCGCGTCAAGGAGCGATACTTTGCGGTATCGGTCGGCCCCTCGCGTCGAGCGGCGGACATTGCGGCGGCTCGGCGTTCGGTCCAGCGCATGTGGTGGGGCCGCGGTCGTGAACGATGACGCGCGTTCCGGGCTTGTCTTTGGTCGAGAAGACCGCGTGCCAGCCCTCCGGAAGCTGTGGATCCGTCCACCCGAAGAGCGACTTTGCGTCCCAGGGAGCGAGGTTCACGCAGCCGTGGCTTTTTACATGCCCGAACTCCGCGTGCCAAAACGCGCCGTGCAGGGCGTAGCTGCCGTTGAAGTACTGGATGTAGGGAACGTCTTCGATGGAATAAGGCCCGTCGGTGGCGAGCTCGGCGTCGCCATCCATCGTCGCGGAGATGTGCTTCTCACGGATGCGGAACACGCCGGGGACGGTTTCGTGCTCGTTTCGGCCGCTCGAGAAGACGGTCGCAAAGACGGGCGTCGCTCCCTCGAAGGCGACCAGCGTCTGGCGCTTCAGGTTTACGTCGATCCACTTCTCGTGTTCGCCGAGCCTGTCGGGCGGCGGGCCCGGGTCGGTCTTGGTGAAGTCGAAGGCCCGGAGCCACCAGCCCTCGTCGGTCTCCCAGTACTCGACCGAGTTGACGCGCGCGGTCTCTCCCGTAAGCCCGACGGCGTCGAAGTGATCGAGCTCGCCTTCGGCGGCGGCGACGTGCTTGCGGCTCTCGTCGATTGTCCACCGCCTCGCGTGGTACGCCATGACGAACGCGATGGGGAGCTTGTCGATACGCCGAGCGGCGTGGTTCTTGGTAGCGAACGAGGCGTCGTCCCGGGCGAGCCAAACCCCGTGATAGTCCGTCAGCGGTTTCTGGATCAGGATTCGCTCGGACGGCGTCGACAGCCCGCTCACCGTTCTCCACCATTTCCAGCCCAGTGCGTCGAACTGCTTGTCGAGCGACAGGTAGAACCCTTTGACCATTCGGCGCGCGATCGGCCCGGTCTCTTGCAGGTCTTCGAGGGTGATCTGGAGCGGTCCGCCGTCGGGCACTTCCCGCTCCCACCAGGGCACCTCTGATTCGCTCGCCGAGGCGTCGCCGCCAGGGCCGGAATCAGGGCCTGCGGTTGAGCCCACCGTCCCGTACGGGTTGTCCGACGAAGTGCCGTCGTCGCCTGGTTTGGGTTCGACGGCGACCTTGGCTCTCCTCGGCCGAAAGAGCCACGGCTCCAGCCTTCGCCGCTGCGCGCGAGAGGGAAGCTGCCGGTAGAGCGGCGTGCCGTTGAAGAGATTGACTCCGTACGTGTAAGGAAGCGGGCCCTCGAAGTCCGGGGGCTGCGCCATGCGCACCTTCGGGTGCTCCAAGTCCGTCGTCGCGTACTTTCCGCATACGTAACCGCCCGCCAAGAGCGCGTACCAACCTTCGGGGCAATTGGCCTTCTTCTGAGGATCGGCGGAGAGAGCGGGCGTCTTTTCGCCGTAGCGGAGAGAGCCCAGCCGCACGACCTTCACATCGCGGTCGCTCTTTTTGTCGCCGATGAACTCCGGCTCACTCAAGATCTGAGTTTGCAGCACGGTCGCCCCCACCCACGGACCTGCGTAGGGTCCCCCGTCGGGCGGGCTTTCGGCGGCGGCGCTCGGCGCCGGCGGCGAAGCGGGAGGAGCGGACTCCGAGGGCGGCTGGGACGGCAAGGCAGTCGGGGTTGTCCGTTGCTCGCGGCACGCGGCTTCGCCCCATGCGACGGCGATCGCGAGCAAGACGAGTGGAAGATGCGCGCGGCGAGGGCGGTGCATCGGAGCTTCGTGGTATCTACTAACGCGCTGAGGGGCTGTCGAACCACTTATCGGAGCTCCGAACCGAAGCACCGGATGAGCCTCATCCGTCGCGCAAGCGGCGAGCTCCCAGGAACGACGCGCGCCCGCCCGGACGAAGCTCAGGCTTGGCGCAGGTGATACAAACGGGCGGCGTGTCCCAGGTAACCCCGACAGCCGAGCCGAAGCGGCGTTCGCTCGGCGAAGGGGCGGCGCAGGCTGCGCCCACGGCTCCCCATGCCACTCCGCGCGTCGACCCGAGGTCGCGAAGCGGCCCGGAACGCTTTTGGGCCCGGCGGCGCATTCGCATCGCGCTGGCCCTATCTCTGGTTGTCTCGGCCCTCTTCCACGCGTCGGTGGTTCCGATCGACGCGCCGCACGGCTTCGAGGTCAAGGACATCGAGGGCGAAGCCACGATCCCGATCGACGTGATCTCGGGCGAGGAGCCGCCGCCCCCCCCGCCTCAGCCCAGTTCGCCGAGCCAGGCCCCCGTGGACGAAGGCGAAAAAGAACCTGCCCGCTCCAAGGTTCCGCTCGCGCTCCCGAGCCGGCGTGACGCAGGTCTGGCGGACGCAGGGTCCGAGGCGGCGGCGGACGCCTCCACCGACGCGCCGACCGAGTTCGACGGGGCCGCACCGGTCGCCCACGCGGAAGCGGGTTCGCCGGGCCGACGCGATCCGGAGGCCATCGTCGGTGCGGCGTCGGTCCGTGCCGACGTCGTGCTCGTGAAGCTGGTGGTCAACGCGCAGGTGATCCGGAGCCATCCGGTGGGCGCGCGGATGGGGTATCTGCTGCGCGGCATCCCGCAGTGGGAGGAGTTCATGGATGGCACGGACATCGATCCGGTGCGCGACACCGACTGGGTCATGATCATCGGTCCATCGCTGATCAACACGGCGCGCGATACGGTGCTCATCCACTACTCGGTGGCGGACTCCGTCGTCGATCGCGCCGTCGGAATCGTCACCAAGAAGTATGACCGGGGTGGTCCGTTCGACGCTGGCGTCCGGGGCGTGAGAGCCTCGCTCGTCCACGCAGACCGCGCCGAGCGGGTGATCCTTCGGCCGCAACCGCACTTGCTGGCCGTCGTGCCCCCCAACGTCGCGGAGAGGAACGCGCGCGCCCTCGTCGGAGCGCGCATGTCCGAGCCCGCCGAGGGCGACGCGGTGTATCTGCGGCTACTCAACCCGCACCATCCGATGCCCGAGATCCCCGAATCGATCACCGAAATACGGATGCGCGTCGTCCCGCGCGCCGACGCCGGGGCAGACGTGTTCGTCGATTGCGACACTGCCGATCCCGAAGCCGCGGCGCTCGCCGCTGATGGGATTCGGCGCGTCGTACGCCGCCACAACGACGCGATCACCTCGCTCCTGACGCACGGTCTCTTCGAGCGTGTGACGGTGTTCCCCGACGGCAACGTCGTCAAAGTTCACCTGACGGCGACCCGGGACCAGATCGAAACCGTGGTGGCTCTCGTGGGCGATGTGCTGGGCGTAAGGCCGGACGAGCCGCCGGCCGCCGCGAGCCCGCCGCCGGACCTACCGGCCTCGCCTTCCAAGACCGGCCTGCCGCGGTAAAGTTGGCCGCATGCGCACGGGACAGAATGTTCTGGCAGTTCTGCTATCGGGTGTTTCCCTCGTCTCGGGGGCTTGTTCCAAAGCTCCCGACGAACCAACCAGCGACTATAAGCCGGCGCAAGCGCCGCCGCTTCCACCCGGGCCCACGAAGCTCGAGATCGAGGACTCGGTCGTCGGAACAGGGCGCCAAGCAAGGTCCGGGGACACTGTGCACGTTCAGTACACGGGCACACTCACCAACGGCAGAAAATTCGATAGCTCCTACGACCACGGCAGCGAGCCATTCAAGTTCTCGATTGGTAAGGGCGAGGTCATCAAAGGATGGGACGAAGGCGTGGTCGGCATGAAGGTGGGCGGCAAGCGGCGCCTTCGCATTCCGTCGGACTTGGGTTACGGCGACAAGGGGAGCCCGCCGAACATTCCCCCCGGCGCAGGGCTCGTCTTCGAAGTGGAGCTCGTGTCGATCGATTGATGGCCCTCGGGGGGTTGCGCGAGTAGGCTGTTTGGGATTGGCGTCGACCGCCGCGCAAGCCCCAGCATGAGCCCCGGGACGTCTGTTCGCGTCGGACCGCTCGTGACCTTCATGCGCGCGAACGCACGATCGCTCCTTCGCTATCCCCAATCGAACGATCCGGCCGACCGACTCTCCACTCGGCTGCTTGCGAGGATCGTCGATCTACTCATCGTCGCCGTCTTGCTTTTTTCCGTCGCGTTCGGCCTCGGCGCGGAGGCGGCTCCCCCGCACTACGCGTGGACTCTGCCGATCGCGATCCTGCTCTTGGGGGGCCTCCGATTTTTCATCCGGCGCGGTCACGTGCGCCTCGCGGCTTGCGTCCTCTGCGTCGTCGGCTGGTTCTTCGTCGCGATGGACCTGCCTGCTCACGGCTCGGAGACGGTGGCGGTAGGCGGTTTCATCGTCCTCATCCTCATCGGAGGGCTGACGCTCGGCCCCCGAGCGGCGATTGGCCTCGCGCTCGCTACGGTCGCGCTCTTTGCCGCGATCTTCACGCATTCCGCTTGGTTCGGTCCCGTCGCCCATGCGCCCAGCGGCGAAGCCAGGTTGGTGCACTACGTGACCCAGCTGGCTCTGGCGGCCGTGCTGGTGGCGTGGTGGTCGATTCAGACGCGGCGGCTCGTGCGCGACCTACGAGCGTCCGAAGCCCGCCATGCCCTCCTCCTCGACGAATCGCCGGACGCGATCATCAGCACGGACGCCCGGGGAATCGTCATCTTCCAGAACCGCGCGGCCGAGCAAATGCTCGGCTACGCGACCAGCGAGGTGGTCGGCAGGCCGCTCTCGGACTTTCCGGGGCTCACATCGACGGACAAGGACCGCCTGGACCGGCGGGTCGCTCTGTTGCTCTCCGGCGGCAGCGTGCCTCTCGAAGAGCGTTCGATGTCGCACCGTGGCGGCCGTACCGTCCTTGTCGAGGCGCGGTCGGTCGTGCTCCGCGAAGACGGCCACCCGGTAGGGGTGATGTCGATTCTGCGCGACGTGACGGCCCGGCGTCAGGCGGAGGCCGAGCGCACCTCGCTTCAAGATCAGCTGGTCAGCGCTCAGCGGATGGAGGCCGTAGGCCGTGTGGCCGGCGGCATCGCGCACGATTTCAACAACATGCTCACGGTGATCCAGGCGGCCGCGGAGGCGATCTCGCGCGACCCGGGGCACGACCACGTGGCGGTCTACGACATTCGCGAAGCGGCGGCGAAAGGGGCTTCGCTCACCCGGCAACTCTTGACCTTCAGCAGGCGAGAACTCTCGCAGCCGAGGCGCACCGACGTCAACCGAAGCATCGCCGCCCTCGAGCCCATGCTCGCGCGGATCCTTGGGCCGCGAGTGACGACGGAAATCAAGCTGGCGCCGGCTGTCCCGCCCGTGCTCATCGATCCGGGGCAGCTCGACCAAGTGCTCGTGAACCTCGCGGTCAATGCCCGCGATGCGATGCCCCAGGGGGGTAGTTTCACGGTGACGACCGAGGTGCCCGAAGCCACGGGCGGGAAGACGACGTTGGCAATCAGCGTTCGCGACACGGGCTGCGGTATGGACGCCGCCACGGCCGCCAAGGCGTTCGAGCCATTTTTCACGACCAAGGGCGAACATGGAACGGGTCTCGGTCTCGCCGTGGTCCACGGAATCATTCACCAAGCGGGAGGAACGATCTCCTGCGAGAGCGAGCCCCGTCGGGGCACCACGTTCCGGATGGTCCTGCCCGGGTCGATCGGGCCGGTCGACATCTCGCCGTCCACCTCCATCTTCGAGGCACGACCCGTCCAACCCCGTCGGGTCGTCCTCATCGATGACGATCCCCTGGTGCGGCGCGCGGTCGCGCGGACGCTCGAACGAGCGGGAGTCGTCGTGGATGCGCTATCTTCCGCGACCGACGTGGCGGACATCGCAGCTCGACTCGGGCAAGCCGACGCGCTCATTACCGACGTCGTCATGCCCGGCCTCACCGGGCCGGATCTGGTCGACGAACTTCGGCAGCGCCAATGCCACAAGCCTGTCATTTTCATCTCGGGATACGCCGACCACGAGCTCATGGAGCGCGTACGGAGATCTCCGAACTCCGTGCTCGTAACCAAGCCATTCACGGCGGACGCCATCATTGGCCGCCTGGACCAGCTCCGGGCGACAGCGGCATCGATGCGGCCCGAGGCGTATTGAAATCCTCGGTCCGCCAACGTGTTCGGCCGTGGGGTGAAAGTGGGGGCGCCGGGCTTGGACGCAAGGGGGGGACTGCGCCGCAATAACCCGTCGCCCCCGAGCTCCATCTACTCGATCCGTCCGGTCTCGTCTTGTCCATCTCTCACGTTTGTACTTCGCACGTCCGGAGCGCATCGCTTGTTTGCGCACAGGCCGGCGCGGGGATAGCTTCTCGCGTCGGGCAACTCCAAAGACGAGGGAAGATGGCAGAGGACTTGAAGACCGAGCTCGAACGCCTTCGCGCGGAGAACGAGCGATTGAAGCAACGCGGTACTCGGGCGACTTCGATGAAGGTTTCCGAGAAGGGCGCCGTATCGGTT
The DNA here is from genome assembly GCA_049578005.1 of Polyangiaceae bacterium. Lineage (GTDB taxonomy): Bacteria > Myxococcota_A > Polyangia > Polyangiales > Polyangiaceae > Palsa-1150. The sequence goes on along the minus strand of JBAULD010000178.1, from coordinate 6,360 downwards.
TACGGGCTCGGTCGTTTTCCGGTGACGCTCTACAAGGAGCAGTGGGCGAAGCTCCTCGACATCGCCGACGATATCCGAGCGTTCATCAAGGAAAACGAATCAAAGCTGAAGAGCAAAGGGGACGAATAGGAAAGCTCGTCTCTACCTTTTGACGACTTTGCCGTTCGTGTCGACGGAATACGCCCCCGGCAAAGCTTTCCGGACGGAATCGCGGTCGTCGGCGGGAACGGGCCATCCGCGCTGGGCGAGGCCCTCGGCGATCCGGTTTCGCACCCGCACGCTCTCCTCGGACGTCAGGAGGGCCAAGAGCGCCGGGAGAGAGGCGGAGTCGTCCTGGGCGAGCAACGCCGAGACCGCGTGGAACCGCGCCGGTTCGTTCACGTCCTCCAGGAAGCGCTCCGCTTCTTCGCGGATACGAGGGTGCTTGTGCTCTTCGAGGGCGGTGAGAAGCTGAACCTTCGGGTCGATGAACTTTGCGTATTCGGTGTCCCAGCGCGACAGCCACCGCAAGAGCTCCTCGACGTACTCGTCCCCTTCGACGAGCTCTTTCATGATCTTCATCGGCCAGGCGAGGCTCTCGGCCTTTGCCGCGAAGGCGCGAACGGGCGCGATCGCTCCTTTGCCGGCGCGCAATATACCGCGGAAGGCGGCCTCCTTTTCTTCCTGGTCCGTGATTGACGGATCCATGTGAAAGGTAAACCGCTTGAGGAGCACCTCGGCCGCGTCGGCGCTCGCCATGTCGGCAAGGGCCTGGATGGCTTCCTGTCGATCGTAGTTCTGCACGCGCTTCTCGATGCGGTCCGCCCACTTGGCGGCTGGGTTGCCCTTGGGACGCTCCCGCCCGTCCCCCTTGGCGCTTCCTTTGAACCGATCGAAAAATCCCATGCTCGTCTTCCCTAGCGACCGCGTGCGGCAAGCCGAACGTCTCGCCCGTCGCCGCAAGGAACGCAAAGAGCGGTCCCTATCGGGAACGCGGCCTCATGGCAAGGGGACAGCGAGCAGCACCACTTCTTTGTTCCGGGCCTGGACCTGGTAGCGGACAGGCCGCCCGTACTTGCTCGTGGCGTCCTTTTCCATGGCCTGGATGCGTGAGGCGAAGGCCTGCTCGGTGATGTGCTCGGTGGCTTCGCCGATGGCGCGCTTCGCGGCCACGTACTCCCGGTAAATCCGCGCGTAGTATTGGCCGGGAGGTTCCGTCGCCAGCTGCGCGATGGCCTCGGGGTCCAGCGTCGACTCCCCGTGCTGGTACTGCATGCGCCGGTCGTCGACCGCGAGCGCTTCGGTGAAGTTTGCAGCGTTCGGCGCTCCCGACACTCGCCCTTCCGCGTCGGTCGTGTCTTCCTCGACGCCCATCAGCTGATTGATGAGCTGGTCGATCCGGAACGCGAGACCGCCGAGCTCGGCGTGATCCAGCTCGAACCGTTTTTCGGTTTGCCCGTTGAGAATCGCCAGCAAACCCTCTTCGAGCATGTTGATCGGACGCGTGATGTAGTTGCCGAGCAGCCACCCGGCGACGATGACGAGCACGATTCCCATCGCCATGGCTCCGAAAATGGGCAGCATCGCGAGGCCGGTCGGGTCTTGAATGAGCGCGGCCGGTGCCGCCGCGACGATCAGGGCGCGTTTGCCGTCCTCGAACGCCGGCAGCGGAGAGGCGGCGATGAGGAGCTCGCCATCGCGCACGACATCGGTCTGTTGGTGCGCAAAGGCGTTCTTCAGCATCTCGTTTCCGCCTTTGGCGACGCTCTCGTCGAGCGGAGCAGCCTGGAGCGCCGAGTGCGCCACGATTTCGAAGCCATCGCGCTTGGGCACGACGAGGACCAACGGGCGCCCGGTGGTCGCCTCACTGACCCGAGAGAGCGTGTCGTTGAGCGGCCGGCCGATGACGACCGCGCCGACGATCTTTCGCTCGTCGTCGCGCACCGCCACGTACGTGGCCAGGTAGCGGTCGCTCTCGTACCATACGTCTGAGCCGGGCTGTCCAGACGCGAGCGTCTCCTTGAGGCCCCGATAGGTTCCCGCCAGGTCGTCGCCGCGGTTGAGGTTGGAGTTGTTTCGTCCGACGATTTTGCCCGCAGCGTCGACAATCGCGACGAGCGTCGGGACGTTACGTTCGAAGAGCGGCGCGTTCTTCATCTCGCTGACGACGTCTTCGCAGTGCTTCGTCGCCGCTTCGCCGCGCGCCGAAGCCGTTCCTTTGGCGAGCGCATCGACCGCTCCCTGCTCGATGGAGGGCCCGGCCAACCAACGCTCGGTCCGCAGACCATCGAGTTGCAGGCGAGCGGCAGCGCCGTTTACCTCTTCCTGCGCGTCGGTAGAGAGCTGATCCTTGTTGCTGGTCGCGGACCCGAGCGAGGACCGAACGAGCAAAAATGACAAGAGGCCGACGATGGCCACGATCAGTGCGTTGACCGCGATGATCTTGATTCGCATTCGTCTCAGGTCCTCCCGTCGTCCGTGGCCTCGGCGAATCGCAAGCCCACACTCCCACCGGGACGCTATCATTCGCCGCGCGAGCGCGGCAACATGCGTAACGAGGACCCCCGGTGACACCCGCGCAAGGGGCGCCGATGCCCTACCCGCCCCATCCCCGCACGGAACGCGCTGCAGCATGGCTGCTCGACGACGTGAGGTTCGACCGACACTGTCCTCCCGGGCATCACCCCGAACGACCGGAACGCCTGTCGGCTGCTCGGGCGGCAATCGAAACGTCTGAGGTTTCGTTTGCGCCGGTGCCGACGCGAATGGCTACCGACGAAGAGCTCGCCCGCGTGCACGCCCCCCGCTTCATCGAAAAGCTTGAGACGCTACGCGGTCACCAGGGCTACTTGGATCCAGACACGTACTTGTCCCCCGAGAGCGTCGACATCGCGCGCCTGGCCGCCGGTTCGCTCGTGGCCATGACCGAAGCCATCATCATGGGTCCGATCGCGAAGGGGGTCGCGCTCATTCGTCCGCCGGGCCACCACGCTCGTCCGTCGCAGGCCATGGGGTTCTGTCTCTTGAACAACGTCGCCGTCGCGGCCGCACACGCCCGGACGTTGGGGCTGTCACGGGTCGCAGTCGTCGATTGGGACGTGCACCACGGCAACGGCACTCAAGAGATGTTCTGGCGAGAGCCCGGGGTCCTCTATATCTCGACCCATCAGTTCCCATTTTACCCGGGCACCGGCGACGTCGACGAGACGGGCGAGGGGGAGGGCAAAGGGTTCACGGTCAATATCCCGCTCGCCGCCGGGGGAGGGGATGGCGTCTATGCGAGCGCATTCGAGCGAATCGTCCTCCCGGTGCTCTCGGCATACGAGCCGGAGCTGGTCCTCGTGAGCGCGGGTTTCGACGCTGCGGCGCGTGACCCGCTCGCGCAGATGGAACTTTCGGCCGATGCGTTCGGATGGATGGCGCAAGCGCTAGGCCGAATCGCAGACGCCTCGGCGAGCGGTCGAATGGCGCTCGTCCTCGAGGGCGGCTACGACCTCGTCGCCCTGACATCCGGGCTACGCTCCGCGATCGCGGGGATGATGGTCGGAGGGGTCCCGGAACTTCCGAGGGCGGCCGACGACGAGGGAGTCGAGCGAGCCGCGAGCGCGGCCAAGAGGGCTTGGGCGTCGGTGAAGTAGGGACAAGCGTCGCTTGGAGCTTGAAAGCGGAGGTGCGACGGCTATGGTAAGCGGCCTCGTTTCGCGGTGGCCGTAGCTCAGCTGGTAGAGCACTGGATTGTGGCTCCAGGTGTCGCGGGTTCGAACCCCGTCGGTCACCCCACTAATGCCGGGTAATTTGGGGGGTGCGGGTGGATTGGGTGAGCTTGGGATGCCGTTGGTGACGGGTTCCGTATCTCGCCGGTATCTCACACCCCCCTCGGAGCGCCGCGACCCTTCGCCGTGAGCACGGGTTTCGCGGAGAGCGCTGGCTCGCGAGGTGGAGGTTCAGCCGCGCGACGGCACCCGAGCGCGCCGCCGGGAACAGATGCATGTTCCGGAGCGTCGCGCCGAGGGTGAGACGCATACGCCAGATCTCGAGCAGACGATTTCTGATGCTTGGAAGTCCGGCTTTGTGCCTGCAAAAACTCGCTTCGACTACCTTTTCGGTCTCCCTGTGCCTCGGCCGTTCTTCCGCCGCCGCTTAACTGCCGCCGGGGACGTCTCGCCAAGGCCCCGGAGAATCATTTCCGCATGCGACTTCGCGAAGGCGGTGATGTCGAGCGGCCTTTGCCTGCATCCGCCCAGATGGTCCTGGTGGATCAGCGCGAAGAGGATCGGGGCGAGTAGCGCGAGCGCAGCTCCTCGCGCGTCGATCGGCTTGAGGCTGCCCCGTTGCTCGAGCCTCACGAGGAGCTGCTCGGCGGCCTGTAGGAACGGCTCGAGAAGCTCTTCGAGGTACGCTGGGCCGCGCGACGCGCTTCCGATGCCGAGCGCAAAGCCGGCTGCCATCACCTGACCCAAGCCAAAGCGACGCCAGACCAAGGTCACCGCGAGCGCAAGACCGACAAGGCACTCATTGGCGGACCGTTCGCCAGGGTCGGCCATCTCTCGCAGTCGATTGGCGCCGTCCTCACGGACCGCGTGGAGTGCTGCCCGGAAGGCGCCGTCTCGGTCCTTGAAGTAGTGCCGGACGGTAGGCACGCTCACTCCTGCTGCCTTTGCTAGACCGTCGAGCGTTGCAGGCTCCCCATCCGCGTCGAGGAGGGCGCCGGCAAAACTCCGCGCGAGCGCACGTCGCGTCGCTGCGTGATCCTTGTTCCTGCTTCCGGGCAGCCGGGGCATACGATAGAAGCTACTTCGGCAGAGAAGATATTGACAGGCAACAAGTAGCTCGTCATATCTTAGCTGCCCAATGACAATCAATGCGGAGCGGTGCCGCGCAATCGCCTTCTCTCGCTACGGCGGTCCTGACGTGCTTACCGACGTCGACCGCCCCGTACCTCGACCCGGCGCCGGCGAGCTAGTGGTTCGTGTTGCGGCTGCGGCACTCAACCCGGGCGACGTCTGGGTCCGCGAGGGCAGGTTTCGCCGCTTCCTGAAGATCACGATGCCGTTCGTTCCGGGCTACGACGTGGCGGGCGTCGTCGAGTCCGTTGGGGCGGGGGCCCGCGCGTTCGGCGTCGGAGACAGGGTCATCGCGATGCAGCCGCTTGCGGTGGGGGGCGGCTATTCGACCCATACGCTCGTCAAGGCTGCGCACGCCTCCCTCGCGCCGGAGGGACCGTTCGTCGCCGCGGCGGCGCTCCCGCTCGTGGGGCTCACCGCGCTCCAGGGGCTTCGCGATCGGGCGAGGCTTGCTAGTGGCCAGCGTCTCCTCGTCTACGGGGCCGCGGGCGGCGTCGGGCATCTCGCGGTGCAGGTCGGCGGCATCCTGGGGGCGCGGATCACCGCGGTCGCGAGCGCGCGCCATACCGAATTCCTCGGCTCGCTCGGCGCTGAACGCTTCGTCGATCGCGATGACGCGGCGACGCTCGACGGCCTCGCGCCGTTCGACGTGGTCTTCGACGCCGTGGAGAAGCTCCCCCGCAGTAGGGCGCTCAGCTGGGTGCGGCGCGGCGGCACGTTCCTCACTGTCCACCCTGTCCTGGAGAAGTTCATGCCCGATTGGCTCGCCTGGTCGCGCGGAGGCAAGCACGTGCGGTCGGTCTTCGTGAAGCCCGACGGAGCGGGGCTCGCCGAGCTCCGGGAGTGGATGAACGCGGGGCGGCTTCGGACGAGCGTGCAAGCGACCTATGACCTCGGCAACGCGGCGCAGGCCCAGCAGGATCTCGCCGAAGGCCAGGTACGCGGAAAGCTTGTTCTGGCTGTTTCGGAGGGATGATGGAAAATCGACGACCAGCCTTCCGTGTGCGCACTAGGTTCTCGTCCGTAGCGGGGATCTGCTCGTCGGAGTCGAGCCAGCGGCGTTTGCCATGTTGTGACTGGCGCGACGTCGTCCGCGGTCGTCCTTGCGGCAGATAGTCACGACGGTTAGGATCATGACCATGTCGAATCGCAGCAACCACTGGAGCGTCGCATCTGCGAAGGCCGAGCTTTCGCGGGTCGTGGAGGATGCGCAGAAGCTGCCGCAAGTCATAGAGCGTCGCGGGAAGCCGGTCGCAGTTGTCGTCGCGGTGGATCAGTTCATGGACAGTAGTGGCGGAGCGCGGTGGCGAAAATTCCTGCACGCTTCAGCCGAGATTCGTGCGCTCGGCGGCGCGGAGTTTTCCGTACCACGACGCGAGCGACGGGCATCTCCCTTCGGCCGCAAGTGATGCTCGTCGATACGAACGTCCTTTCCGAGCTCCCTCGTCCGCGGCCGAACGCCAACGTCCTCGCCTGGTTCGCAGCGCAGGAGACGATTCACATCAGCGTTGTCACTCTCGAAGAGCACGCTCCCGCC